>CAUVRF010000010.1:0-33060 GCA_963554245.1 uncultured Streptococcus sp. | reverse complement strand
AAGGGATTAGACTAGTCTTTTGATGACAAGCAAAAGTCGTTGTAAGAGGATAAATACACTCTATGTGGTATAATTGCATGAAGATTGAAAGACAATCAATTAGTTTATTATAAAGAAAGAAAAGTTATACATGAGAGATTTATTATCGAAAAAAAGTCACAGACAATTAGAATTATTGGAATTACTATTTGAAAACAAACGCTGGTTTCATATTTCAGAACTAGCAGAATTATTGCACTGTACGGAACGTTCTGTAAAAGATGACTTGTCCCATGTCAGGTCTTCTTTTCCTGACTTGATATTTCATTCCTCAACAAACGGCATCCGTATCATTAATACTGATGATAGTGATATTGAGATGGTCTATCATCATTTTTTTAAGCATTCAACCCACTTTTCAATTTTAGAATTCGTCTTCTTTAATGAAGGATGTGATACTGATAGTATCTGCAAAGAGTTTTATATCAGTTCTTCCTCTCTTTACCGTATCATCAGTCATATTAATAAAATTATTAAGAAGCAATATCGTTTTGAAATTAGCCTCAATCCAGTTCGAATCACTGGAAATGAAATCGATATCCGTTACTTTTTTGCCCAGTATTTTTCAGAGAAATATTATTTCCTTGAATGGCCCTTTGAAGATTTTTCTGTAGAACCTTTGTGTAAGCTGTTGGCACGGGTCTATAAAGAAACTGCATTTCCAGTCAATTTCGCCACTCAACGAATGTTAAAGTTACTCCTCGTAACAAATTTATACCGAATAAAGTTTGGTCATTTCTTGGAAGTTGAGAAAAATTCTTTTAACAACCAATTGTTGGAATCGTTCATGCAGGCAGAAGGAATCGAAGAGATTGTAGCCAGCTTTAATTCTGAATACCATATCTCTCTGAATAAAGAAGTGATAGGTCAACTATTTGTATCCTATTTTCAAAAAATGTTTTTCATAGATGAAGAAGTATTTCTGAACCATGCAAAAACAGACAGCTATGTAAAAAAATCGTATCAGTTATTGGGCGATCTAGTAGATCAGGTATCAAGAGAGTATAATCTCCAAGTAGACAATAGAGACAATCTGATCTGGCATCTGCATAATACAGCACATCTGCATCGCCAGGAATTATCGACAGAGTTTATCCTATTTGATCAAAAAGGCAATACAATCAAAAACTTTCAAAATATTTTCCCTCGCTTTGTTTCAGAGGTGAAGGAAGGGATGGAACATTATCTAGAGACTTTGGATATGGATCGTAATTCAATGAAGGTCAATCATTTGTCTTATACTTTTATCACTCATAGCAAACACTTGGTGCTAAATCTTTTACAAAATCAACCTAAATTAAAGGTTTTGGTCATGAGTAATTTTGATCAGTATCATGCAAAATCAGTAGCTGAGACACTTTCTTACTATTGCAGTAACAATTTTGAACTGGAGGTTTGGGGTGAGTTAGAGTTGTCCCTTGATGCTCTAAAAGAATCACCTTATGACATCATTATTTCTAATTTTATTATTCCGCCGATTGAAAATAAGAGACTGATCTATTCCAATAATGTCAATACAGTCGCTCTTATCTCTTTGCTTAACGCAATGATGTTTATTCGATTGGACGAGTAACTAAGAATAAAAAAACGCTATCTAGCGTTTTTTCTTATAAGAAAAGAATTTCATCTGTATTAGACTCAGAAGATCCTAAAAAACTAAGCAAAAATGTTGAAATATAAGTGATTTTTGGAAGATACTTGAGGGGATATTATTTAAAACGGGATAACTAAACTGGTCAAAAAATGATTGAGAAATAGTTGCTAAAAAAGCGGTTGCATGATACTATATATTAAAAGGAGGTGAGAATATGGTAGAGCAAAAAAAATCCATTACCATGAAAGATGTTGCTCTAGAAGCGGGAGTTAGCGTTGGGACTGTTTCACGTGTGATCAACAAAGAAAAAGGCATCAAAGAAGTAACCTTGAAAAAAGTGGAACAGGCGATTAAAACCTTGAATTATATTCCGGATTACTACGCAAGAGGAATGAAAAAAAATCGAACGGATACGATAGCTCTAATCGTACCAAGCATCTGGCATCCATTTTTTTCTGAATTTGCCATGCATGTGGAAAATGAAGTGTATAAGAGAAATAATAAATTGCTCTTATGTTCGATAAATGGAACCAACCGAGAACAAGACTATCTGGAAATGTTGCGTCATAATAAGGTTGATGGAGTTGTTGCCATTACCTATAGTCCAATTGAGAACTACCTAACTTCAGGAATTCCCTTTGTTAGTATTGACCGTACCTACTCGGATCTTGACATCCCGTGTGTATCCTCTGATAATGATGCAGGTGGACGAGAAGCCGCGAGGCAACTCATTAAAAAAGGGTGTCAGCATTTGGCTTTTGTAGGTGGGCACAATACAACCATTAATGAAACGAAACGACGTAGGATTGCATTCGAGAAGTATGTCCAAGAAAATAATATACCTTTTAGTATTTTTGACCTAGATGAGACGGTTGCAGACTATCATGGGAAGTTAGAGCAATTTTTAGTGGAGAATTCTTCCATAGATGGAATTTTTACCATTAATGATTTCGCAGCATTAGATGTTATTGAAATATTAGAGACAAATGGTAAACAAATCCCTGATGATGTTCAAATTATTGGGTATGATGGTATAAAAATGGCTGGGGATAGAAATTTTCTACTTTCAACCATTAAACAACCTTTGGAAGAAATGGCAAAAGAAGCTGTTCGTATTTTGTTTGATATTATTGATGGAAAGACTGTTAATTTGCAGACAATCTTACCAGTAAAATTTGTTGAAGGAAAAACAACAAAAAATGAAAATAAGTCTTGACAGAAAGCGCTATCAATGATAGAATGAATTCAGATAAAAAAGATTTATTTTTTAGAACAAAAATTGAAACGTTTCAAATAATGATCAGAGGGCGCTGTGTGCTATCTTTTCTAAAACAAAAATTGAAACGTTTCAAAAAGGAGGTTGCTATGAATAGCAAAGCGAAGCAAGTTTCTCTTTGGGAACGAATCAAGAAACAAAAACTCTTGTTATTGATGACCGTCCCCGGTTTAGTTTTAACCTTTATCTTTAAATACATTCCTATGTATGGAGTTTTGATAGCTTTTAAAGATTATAATCCTCTAAAAGGAATTATGGGAAGTGACTGGGTAGGATTTTCTGAGTTTACAAAATTTTTGTCTTCACCCAACTTTGGAATCTTGTTGGCTAATACTCTTAAATTGAGTGTTTATGGCTTGTTGCTTGGTTTTTTACCACCAATTATACTTGCGATTATGCTCAATCAGCTCCTGAGTGAAAAAGCTAAGAAACGAATTCAGCTCATTCTATATGCACCAAACTTTATCTCCGTGGTTGTTATTGTCGGAATGATTTTCCTCTTCTTTTCAGTTGGAGGACCAATCAACAATTTTCTTTCCATGTTTGGAATTAAGGCTGACTTCTTGACAAATCCAGACTTCTTTAGACCCTTATACATCTTTAGTGGTATCTGGCAAGGAATGGGATGGGCCTCAACCCTCTACACAGCAACATTGGTGAACGTCGATCCTGCCTTGGTAGAAGCTGCTCGACTCGATGGAGCAAATATTTTCCAACGAATCTGGCATATTGACCTTCCTGCTCTTAAGCCCATTATGGTTATCCAGTTTGTCTTGGCGGCAGGTGGCATTATGAATGTCGGTTATGAGAAGGCTTTCTTGATGCAAACATCTCTAAACCTTCCAACATCTGAAATTATCTCAACCTATGTTTATAAAGTTGGTCTTGTGTCAGGAGATTATTCTTACTCAACAGCTGTCGGTTTGTTTAATGCAGTGATTAATGTGGTCTTGCTAGTCGCTGTTAACCAAGTCGTTAAACGTATGAATAATGGTGAAGGAATTTAAGGAGGAAAACATGAAAAACTCAATCATGGATACAAAATTTGATAGACGTATCTTGCTCTTAAACAAAATCATTATTGTCTTTATCGTTTTGATTACCTTGCTTCCTTTACTTTATATCGTAGTGGCATCCTTTATGGATCCGAAAGTTTTGGTTAGTAGGGGGATTAGTTTTAATCCGGCGGACTGGACAGTAGAAGGGTATCAACGTGTATTTAGTGACCAATCCATTCTAAAAGGCTTTATTAACTCATTGCTCTATTCTTTTGGCTTTGCAGCTTTAACAGTCTTGATTTCAGTATTTACAGCCTATCCTTTATCTAAAAAAGATTTAGTAGGGCGTCGCTGGATTAACTATTTCTTAATTGTGACCATGTTCTTTGGTGGTGGTTTGGTTCCAACTTACTTGTTGGTAAAAGATTTAGGCATGCTCAACACTCCGTGGGCTATTATCGTGCCAGGTGCGGTCAATGTTTGGAATATCATTCTTGCTAGAGCTTATTTCCAAGGATTACCAGAAGAATTGGTTGAAGCTGCGGTCATTGATGGAGCAAATGATTTACAAATTTTCTTTAAAATCATGCTTCCTTTAGCAAAACCAATTATGTTCGTTCTCTTTCTTTACGCTTTTGTTGGTCAGTGGAACTCATACTTTGATGCAATGATTTATATCAAGGATCCAAACTTGGAACCATTGCAACTGGTTCTTCGTAAAATTCTCATTCAGAGCCAACCAGGTCAGGACATGATTGGAGCGCAGGCGGCTATGAATGAAATGAAACGCTTGGCTGAATTGATCAAATACGCAACCATTGTCATTTCAAGCTTGCCGTTGATCGTTATGTATCCATTCTTCCAAAAATACTTTGATAAAGGAATTATGGCTGGTTCACTTAAAGGATAAATAAGAAAAAATAAAGGAGTTTTATCATGAATTTTAAAACATTCTCAAAATCAGCAGTTTTGTTGACAGCTAGTTTAGCGATGCTTGCAGCCTGTGGCTCTAAAAATACAGCTTCTAGTCCAGATTATAAGTTGGAGGGCGTAACATTCCCACTTCAAGAAAAGAAAACCTTGAAATTTATGACTGCTAGCTCACCGCTAGCTCCTAAAGACCCAAATGAAAAGCTGATTTTGCAACGTTTAGAGAAGGAAACAGGAGTTCATATTGACTGGACCAACTACCAATCTGACTTTGCTGAGAAGAGAAACTTGGATATTTCTAGTGGTGATTTGCCAGATGCTATCCACAATGACGGTGCTTCAGATGTGGACTTGATGAACTGGGCTAAGAAAGGGGTTATCATTCCAGTTGAAGATTTAATTGAAAAATACATGCCAAATCTAAAAAAAATTATGGATGAAAATCCAGAATATAAGGCATTGATGACAGCACCTGATGGACATATCTATTCATTCCCATGGATTGAAGAACTTGGATCTGGCAAAGAGTCTATCCACAGTGTTAACGATATGGCCTGGATTAACAAAGATTGGCTTAAAAAACTTGGGCTTGAAATGCCAAAAACTACTGATGAACTTATCAAAGTCTTAGAAGCGTTTAAAACGCAAGATCCAAACGGGAACGGTGAAGCAGACGAAATTCCATTTACTTTTATCAGTGGAAACGGAAATGAAGACTTTAAATTCCTCTTTGGAGCCTTTGGTGTCGGGGATAACGATGATCATATCGTAGTTGGAAATGATGGGAAAGTTGACTTTACAGCAGATAACGATGACTATAAAGAAGGTGTGAAATTCATCCGTCAATTGCAAGAAAAAGGCTTGATTGATAAGGAAGCTTTTGAACACGATTGGAATGGTTATATTGCTAAAGGTCATGATCAAAAATACGGTGTTTATTTCACGTGGGACAAGAACAATGTCACAGGAAGCAATGATAGCTATGATGTTTTACCTGTCCTTGCTGGTCCAAGTGGTCAAAAACATGTAGCTCGTACAAATGGTATGGGATTTGCGCGTGATAAGATGGTCATCACTAGTGTCAACAAAAACCTTGAATTGACAGCTAAATGGATTGATGCCCAATACGCACCTCTTCAATCTGTTCAAAACAACTGGGGAACTTATGGAGATGACAAGCAACAAAATATCTTTGAATTTGACCAAGCAACTAACAGCCTCAAACATTTGCCACTAAACGGAACTGCACCAGCAGAACTTCGTCAAAAAACTGAAGTTGGTGGGCCGCTTGCTATCTTGGACTCTTACTATGGTAAAGTGACAACTATGCCAGATGATGCCAAATGGCGTTTAGATCTCATCAAACAATACTATGTGCCTTACATGAGTAATGATAATAACTATCCGAGAGCCTTCATGACTCAGGAAGATTTGGACAAGATTGCCCACATCGAGGCAGATATGAATGATTATATCTACCGTAAACGAGCTGAATGGATTGTCAATGGCAATATTGATACTGAGTGGGAAGACTATAAGAAAGAACTTGAAAAATACGGACTTTCAGACTACCTCACTATCAAGCAAATAAGAACTAGAGGTTGATTATGGTTGATAGAACATTTACAGTAGAAAAAGCCAATCGTTTTATAGCAGAAAATAAACATCTTGTTAATCATCAATTTAAGCCAGAAGAACATTTTTCAGCTGAGATTGGCTGGATCAATGATCCAAATGGATTTGTCTATTTTCGTGGAGAGTACCATCTCTTTTATCAGTTCTATCCTTATGATAGTGTCTGGGGACCAATGCACTGGGGTCATGCTAAAAGTAAGGACTTGGTGACTTGGGAGCACTTGCCGGTGGCACTTGCTCCTGACCAAGACTACGATCGCAATGGTTGCTTCTCAGGATCAGCTATCGTCAAAGACGATCGCCTCTGGCTCATGTATACTGGACACATCGAAGAAGAAACCGGTGTCCGTCAAGTGCAAAATATGGCATTTTCAGACGACGGGATTCACTTTGAAAAGATTTCCCAAAATCCAGTTGCAACAGGAGCAGATTTGCCAGACGAGTTGATTGCGGCTGATTTCCGTGATCCAAAACTCTTTGAAAAAGATGGTCGCTATTACTCCGTAGTAGCTGCCAAACACAAGGATAATGTGGGCTGTGTCGTTCTACTAGGGTCCGATAACCTAGTAGAATGGCAGTTCGAATCCATCTTTTTAAAAGGGGTAGAACACCAAGGCTTTATGTGGGAATGTCCAGACTACTTTGAGTTAGATGGAAAAGACTGCATCATTATGTCACCAATGCGCTATCAACGTGAGGGAGATTCTTACCACAATATCAATTCTTCTGTTTTGGTTACAGGTAAGGTAGACTGGGCAGCTAAACAGTTCATTCCTGAAACAGTAGACGAAATCGACCATGGCCAAGATTTCTATGCACCACAGACATTAGAGGATGACCAAAATCGTCGTATCATGATTGCCTGGATGCAGATGTGGGGACGTACACTTCCAAATCATAATCAGGGTCACAAGTGGGCTGGTGTCATGACTCTACCTAGAATCCTCCGATTGGAAGATGGTAAACTCAGACAATTCCCTATAAAAAAAGGAAAAAGAATCCAAATTGACAACGATTGTCGTTACCACTTAGGAAATGATACAGATTATCTTGAATTTGGCTATGATAGTAAAACAAAACAAGTTTACCTTGATCGAAGCCATCTAGCCCAAAAGATTCTGGGTGAAGAATTGGATACCAGTAGACGGTATGTAAATATTGAAGCTAAAGAATTGGAAGTTATTCTAGATAAAAATTCCATCGAGGTTTTTGTCAATCAAGGCGAAGCAAGCTTGACTGCAACTTATTACTTAACAGTGCCAGCTGAGTTATTACGAATCAATTAAAAATTAATACTCTTCGAAAATCTCTTCAAACCACGTCAGCGTCGCCTTGCCGTATATATAGGTAACTGACTTCATCAGTCTTATCCACAACCTCAAAACAGTGTTTTGAGCTGACTTCGTCAGTTCTATCTACAACCTCAAAGCAGTGCTTTGAGCAGCCTACGGCTAGCTTCCTAGTTTGCTCTTTGATTTTCATTGAGTATAAGTTATTTCTCCTAAAGAAAAAGTTCTCTTTCAAGCAAAATGGAAAGAGAACTTTTTTCTAGTTTAGCTGAGAATGTTTCAGTTTAAACATCTCAATTTTATCATTGCAGTAAGCGATTAATTTTTGAGCTTTTTCAAAATCATATCCTTTTTCAGATACTGCCTTCACTTTCTTCTCATCAAAATAGGAGCCAGTTAAACCAGTGATTTCTTCTGATAAGGTGAGGTAATAGCCTGTTTCAATCCCCTCATCCAGATCTTTTGAAAGAGACTTCATCAATCGTCCGAAGAGAGACTTTTTCGTCTTTTCATCACTGGAATCATTCCCCAAGTTAGTTGAAATCAAGCCAGGATGGTAGGAATTTATGGTGATGGTTGAACCTATTAAAAAGAACTCTCTAGCCAGATAGCGTGTCATCCAAATAGTGTAGAGCTTAGAATTATTGTAGGCTAAACCAGGATTGTAGTTCTTCTCAAATCCAAAGTCCAAATCCTTGACCTTGGCAAAACGATGCATATAGGAGGAAGTATTGATGACACGGCCATCAGGCGAATTTTCTAACAAGGGACTTAACTCAGTTGTTAAAACATAGGGAACGAGAACCGATAACATAAAGGTTCGTTCGATGTTTTCAGTACTCGTTTTTCGCTCTTTCCCGGCATATAGTCCTGCGTTGTTAAACAAGACATCGATACTTTCAAAATCTCGCTTGATTTCCTCCACAAATCGATAAACGTCCTCTAATTTTGAAAAATCTGCCAAGTAGCTAGACACTCGGCCTCTCAAGGACACTGCACGAACCTCTTGAGTGGCCAATTCCAGTTTTTGAGGATTGCGACCATGGAGGATGACATGATGGCCTTCACTGGCCAGTTTTTTTGCTAAATGCTTACCGATACCGTCAGTAGCACCTGTTATTAGAATTGTTTTGACCATATTAATCCTCCAAGAAAGCCATTAATTCTTTTGAAAATTCGTCTGCATATTGGAAAATCGAACCATGCCCTGCATTGGGATAGATAATGAGCTTGCTTTCTTTTATTTTCTCATGCATGTCATAAGAATTTTCAGTCGGAACCTGCATATCCTTATCTCCGTTGACGATTAAGGTTGGTTGAGTGATGAAGCCAAGGTCGTCCTGCGCATCCTTCCCCCAACATTTAATAGCTTTGAGTTGAGTCAAGAATCCTGGTACGTCCATGTCTTTATCTGCAAATTCCTTGGTGCGCATACCCATTCGGCCCAGAACTTTTAGGGCTTCGATTTTACCTTGTTCATCATGATTGTAGAAGATATAGCGCTTAGGGTCGATCCGTTCGAGTCCAGCTTTAAACATATAGTTAAAGGTTTTCCCGGTCACCTTATCGACCTCTTTTCCACCTCGAGGTCCTGTTCCTGCTAAAATCAAGCGATTGACCAAATTCGGCTTGATTCGGACTATTTCTTGTGCAATCATACCTCCCATGGAAAGACCTAGGAGATTGATTTTATCGTAACCTAGTGCTTCGATAAAGGAAATCGTCTGCTCAGCCATCCCAGGAATCGTCGGAGCAACTTTTCCTTGACTGGCTCCAACACCAGGAAGATCAACTACAATGACATGGTGCTTTTCAGCAATCAAGTCTAGTAGTTTTGGATCCCAGTTATCAAGAGTTGCTGCCAAATGGACAAGCATGAGAAGAGGTAGTTTTGATTTACCTTTACTGAGTTCGCGATAGGCAATTTGATTTCCTTGGATAGTGATGTATTGATTTTTTGTAGTAATATATGACATGATGTTTTCCTTTTTATTTCTTAAAGCTGAGGACTGTTTTACCACTAGAGCGCCCGTTAGCGACCTTGTCTAAGGCGCTATTTACTTCTTCAAATGGATAAACTGTATCGATAGATGGTTTGATTTCTAATTTACTAAAAAGGTCAGCTACCTCTTGTAATTGAGCACCGTTGCTTTCTACAAAGATGAAATGATAGTGAACACCATATTTTTCTGCCATCTTATCAAATTTGCGACCAGCTAAGCCGAGAATCATCTGTTTCCATTTTGGTAGCTTCATACGTTTGGCAAAGTCCCCGTTTGGCATAGCACGGAGAGACACAAGGTGGCCCCCTTTTTTCATGATAGACATTTGTTTTTCAGTTTCAGCCCCACCAAGGGTATCGAGTACATAATCCACCTCACTGACCGTTTTTGTATAATCCTCTGTCTTGTAATCGATAAAACGATCTGCTCCTAGTTTCAATACACGCTCAGCACTATCTCCAGCCCCATTAGTGATGACTTTCAAACCTTTGGCTTTGGTAATCGGAATGGCCATTCCACCAACTCCTCCAGTACCACCAGAGATAAAGATTGTTTTTCCAGCTTGAGCGCCCATGAGTTCTAAGGCTTGCATAATGGTTAGGGCAGTAAGAGGAACAGCAGCAGCTTCCTCATCAGATAGATAGTCTGGTACTTTGGCTAGAGCCTGGCTATCGACAGTTACGTATTCTGCAAAGGCACCGATATGGTCAAGTGGTAAACGACCAAAGACGCGATCTCCTACTTGAAAGTTGTTAACCTTCTTACCAATGCTTTCAATAATACCCACGCCTTCATTACCAGCAGTTTGAGGGAACTTGTAAGGAACAATCATCTTGACCTCACCACGTGAGATCATGTTATCCAGAGGATTGACACCAGCTGCGGTGACTTTGACCAAGACTTGTTTGTCTGTAATACTTGGTTTAGCGATTTCTGTGATGTTCAGTGTGATATTATTTTTGTTATAAGTAGTGTGTTGTGCGACTTTCATATGTTTTCTCTTTTCTTTTTTAACACGACTAATCATACTTGTATCTAATACAAGTATATGTTATTTCCAGTAAAAACTGACTTGACTTGCTATCAAATCAGTTTCGGACTTGTTTGGCTTGTTTATATAGATTGTCAATGACATCTTCTAAAGTTTGATTTGCTAATTCCTTCTCTAATTGAGATTCGGCACTAGCGAAAAGCGGTGAAACTGCTCCTTGGATATGTTTTCCAACGGGACAATCAGGCTTGCTATTTTGGTGAACAGGAAATAAACTAATATGATTGATTTCTTGAGTTGCATAATAGATCTCAAGTAAAGTCATTTTCTTTGGAGACTTACTGAGTTGATAACCCGTTTTTCCTTGATGGGAATGAATCAGACCTTCATTTTTCAACAAGGCAATCACCTTACGAATGTAACTAGCATTGGTACCAACACTCTCAGCCAGAGCTTGTGAACTTAAGGCATCCTTGCTTTCACTAATCATGGTTAGGATATGTAAAGCAACTGAGAATTTTGTATCCATATGAACCCCTTTCTAAACCTGTATCCGATACAAGAACAAGTATATCACAATTAAAAAGAAAAGCAAGACTTTTGTTTTAAATTTTTAAAATTTTTTTGAAGAGTGTCATAAGATTAAAGATGTCTGGAAAGGAAGTTCATAAAAAATGTGGGGCAAATCTTGCTTAGACAAGCAAAAAAGCCTTGATTATCAAGGCTTTTTCCTGTTGTATTTAGATGCCCCCTGCATACATGAGTTATAATCCTTTAATTTGAAAAATGTTGATAGAATGGGCTTTTTAATGTGATAGACATGTATAAGTTTTGATAAGAGATGAGAAAAAATAGAAGAATGTCGGACAAATTTCGGACAAAATATATAAGAGGATGATTTAGATAATCTGGAAATATTTTATCAGAATTGAACCTTTTCTAACTTATTAAATTAGCATATAGCTTCTTTCTATATATAAATAGATGATACTATCAATGAAGATAAAATTTTGTCAATTCTAATCTTTTAAAAATTCTTTTCATAAACTTAAATATATTATTTCGTTAATGTTAAAATAAATGTAATATTTTTTTAGTACAATGATAATAAAGTATTTCAAATGCAATTTAGAGCTCTTACATAGTTAGGTTATTCACACTATAAAATTCGTACGAGAATTATTGAGAAAAATTTATGGATTAGTGCTAAAATAGCCTTAACGAAGATGGAAGAGCGATGATTGTCTTTTATAAAGAGGTGGATTATGACTGACTTTACATCGTTTAATAAAGCTTTAGAATATATTGATGCTAATTTAGATTCAGAAATTGAATTGTCAGAAATTTATCGAATAACTTCGTATTCATATGAAGTTTTTGCTAGAATTTTTTCGATTATAAGTGGTATTTCTTTAGGAGATTACATAAGGACTAGGAAGTTGAGTAAAGCGGCTGAGGATTTGCAGGAGAAGCGTGGGAATATTGCAGAAATAGCATTGATATATGGGTATAGTTCCTCTACTTCGTTTTCCTACGCATTTAAAAAGTTCCATGGGAAATCTCCATCGGATGTGAAGTCAGGACAAAGTTTCCGTATTGCTCAGCCGTTGAGACTTTCAGTATCAATCAGAGGAGGAGAATTTGATGCGAGCATTACAGAAAAAGAAACCTTTAAACTAGTAGGCGTTAGTCAGAAATTGAGTCCTAATGAAATGTCGCTGGAAGTTTGGCAGAGTCTAGAGCAAAAATTGCAAGAAAAATTAAGACATATTAAATCTAAAAGCATAGAAATGTATGGGCTTTATTTTGTAACTGAGGAAAATGATGAAAGTCAGTATATGATTGGTTATAGTATGTCTGATGATATAATTGAAAAGCAAGTAACTCGAAAAGGCCTTACTATTATTGAAATACCTTCGATGAAATATGCGGTTCTGCGCTTGGAAGGTGAGGTTACAACAAGCATTCATAACGCTTGGAGCTATTTAATTGAGGTTTTCTTGCCTCAAGAAGGATATAAATATGCGGATAGTTATGATTTGGAATTATATCACGGGAATGATGTTGAAAATTCCGATTTTTATATGGAGTTATGGGTGCCAATAAGAAAGTGTGAATAAAAGGAGTTTTATTATGGTAAACGCTATTGAGATTCGTAACTTAACAATTTCTTACTCTAATGGTAAGATTATTGATAATATTGATTTATTTTTAGAAAAAGGGAAGGTTTATGGTCTTGTAGGAGGAAACGGATCAGGGAAATCTACACTTGTTAATTGTATATTGGGTCTGCTTCCTTATAAAAGAGGGGAAATAGCTATTTTTGGCAAACAAATATACTTTAATAAAACTAGGAAATATGTTTTCTCTGTGTGTAGTGCTGTGTTGCAAGATGTTTCTCTACCTAAAAGACTCACAGTTAAGGAATGTTTACGGCTGTTTGCAATATTGGGGAAAGGTAATTTAGAAAAGGTTGAAGAAGTAATTCATCTTCTCCAACTAGATGAGCAAGAGGAAGTTGCTTATGATAAACTATCTTTTGGACAAAAACAAAGAGTTGTTATTGGCACTGCACTTTTACAAAATTTTGAAATTTTATTTTTAGATGAACCTACTAATGGCCTTGACATAGAAACTAGATATGCCTTATTTTCCATTATGAGTTCGCTACGACAGGAAGGAAAGACTATAGTATTTATTTCACATCGGGAAGAGGAAATTTCTGAAATTTGTGATGATATTATTTTTATTGAAAATAAAAAAGTAAAGGTTAGAAAGGGGAGTCTATCATGAAAAATCTACGAGCTATGATTGCATGCGAACTAAAAACCTTTATTAGAGAGCCGATGGGAGCAGCGTTTATTATTGTTTTTCCATTGATTATGTTCCTTAGTACTATTGTTTTACAAGGTAAAGCGGTTATACAAAGTACATTTCCAGGAAATGTTGGTATGACTGTTGCTGCCGCTGGGTTACTGGGAGTTACAATTAACTTGGCTATGAACCGTGAGAATAAAGTATTAAAGAGATTTCAAACAACAGGCCTTTCTTCTTTAACATTAATTTGTGCTGATTATATTGTCTTATGTATATTTTCAATCCTAGGGATATTAGCTCAACTTATTCTAGCTCTGCTGATCAATGGTATGTTTTTTACTAATTACACTCAATTTATTATTGACTTAATTATTTCATCAATTTACTTTTTTGCGTTAGCTTTCTTTATTGGTTCCTATGTAAAGGAAGTAAAATCTATTCATGCGATAACATCTACTTTATTTACTGTTATGATGATTTTTAGCGGGAGTACCTTTCCTTTAGATAATATGCCTACTCTAACTAAAGCGATTTCCAGTGTTTTACCGTTAACACAGGTAAATTTATTACTCCAGAGTGATTTGATTGGAACAGATTATAAATTTCGCGTAGCCTCTTATATGTATATATTTATAAGTACAATTGTATTCTTAGTAATTGGAAAAAAAACATTCAAGTGGGGGTGAAATAACATGAAAGTTCAAAAAAATTATTTGAATCATGATAATTCTTTGTTAAGAAATTTTACCAGTGAAGAGGATGCGAAGTCTACATTAGATTTGACTTCGTTTTTCTCCCCATACGGACCTTTTAAACGAAATTATTCATATTTTGGTCCGGGTGGAATTTTACAAATGTATGCTAGTTTCACTGAAAATTATGATGTTGATTATATTCTAAATAAGCTCTTAGGCTTATCTGACTTAAATACTGATTTTGATAAAAGTTTAAATGTAGGTGGTAAAGGAATTTACTTGCATCAGGCATTTATTTCTAGTATTTCTGAGATGGCAGAAAGAATGTTTGGTTCTTTAGCATATTTAGAAGCCAAGGACAATATAATTTATTCTACGTATAAGGATTTATTAAAGGAATTAAGCAACAATTAGTTGCTTAATTCCTTCCTAAAATTTTTCATCAACACTATTTGACAAAGAGCCTAATTTAATCAAATCAGAGATGCCTGGAAAGATTGCTCATAAAAAATGTGGGGCAAATGATGGGGCAAATCTGACTTAGACAAGCAAAAAAGCCTTGATTTCAAGGCTTTTTCCTGTTGATTTAGATGCCCCCTGCAGGGCTCGAACCTGCGACCCATAGATTAAGAGTCTACTGCTCTACCAACTGAGCTAAGGAGGCAAAGAAAAAGCTGTATTGGTGCCGAAACTTCACGGTTTGTATTGAACCCGCGCAATTAAGCAGGTGGGCAACTCGCTCTAACTGAAGCTGTTTCCGTGTGAGACGGCCTACATGCTGTTAGAAGACTTTTGTTTCCCTAATAATACAAAAAATAGTCGGTCAACACTTAAGTGTGAAGTCGTACACCACAGCGTTTCTATGTTTATATGATACCACTTTTTCAAAAAAAATCAAGAGGAAAATGCAATTATTTGAAAAGGATTTCACAAGTCCCGTAATTTATCAATGGTTTCCTTGCGTTGAGCTAAAGCCCGTTCGTATTTGCCAGTATCTTCCGGAGTGAAGTAGTGCTGATCTTTAATTTTTTCTGGCAGATAGTCCTGCTTGACCCAGTTTCCAGGATAGTTGTGCGGATAGAGATAGTTTTGCGCATTCCCTAGTTCCTTGCTTCCACTGTAGTGGCCATCGCGCAGGTGGCGCGGAATAGGCAAATGCCCTGATGTTTTGAGGTCAGCAAGGGCCTTGTCCATGGCCACATAGGCTGAGTTGGATTTTGGAGAGAGGGCCAAGTCAATCACGACATTGGCAATGAGAATGCGAGCTTCTGGGAAGCCAATCTTTTGAGCAGCATCTAGAGCAGTTACAGTATGAATCTGAGCTTCAGGATTGGCCAAACCGATATCTTCATAAGCGATGACGGTCAAACGACGAGCGAGACTGGGCAAATCTCCAGCCTCAATCAAGCGGGCCGCATAGTGGAGACTGGCATCGACATCCGAGCCACGGATGGACTTTTGTAGGGCTGAAAGGACATCGTAGTGACCGTCCCCATCCTTATCCATGGTAATGTAACTCCTCTGCAGGCTGTTTTCCATGATATCAAGAGTGATATGACGGATGCCCTTGTCATTTTCGGGAGTAGAAAGAACAGCCAAGTCAAGTGAGTTGAAGGCAGAGCGAAGATCTCCGTTTGTAGAAGTTGCGATGAAATCCAGCGCATCCTCATCTAGCTCAACTGGAAAATCAAAACCACGCTCAGGGTCAGTTAGAGCTATCTGAAGAGCCTCTTTGACGTCTTGGTTAGACAGAGGTTCCAACTCAAAAATTTGAACACGGCTACGGATGGCAGGAGTGACAGAAAAGAAGGGATTTTCAGTCGTAGCACCAATCATGATGACCAGACCACTTTCTAAGAGTGGCAGGAGAAAGTCTTGCTTGGTTTTATCTAGTCGGTGAATCTCGTCCAGTAACAGGACTAATCCTCCTGAGAATTTAGCCTCTTCAGCGATTTCTTGGAGTCGCTTTTTACTATCCACTGTCGCGTTAAAGGTCCGAAAGGCATACTTGGTCGTTCCAGCGATGGCAGAGGCGATACTGGTTTTGCCGATTCCCGGAGGTCCGTAGAGAATCATGGAGGACAGACGATTGGCTTCCACCATGCGACGGATAATTTTTCCTGGTCCGACCAGATGCTTCTGACCGATGACCTGGTCGATGGTTTTTGGGCGCATGCGAAGCGCGAGATTGTCTGGCATAGCAGTCCTTTCTAACATGGATTTTCTGATGTATATGTGGTAAGATGGTAGTATCTATTTTAGCATATTTCCGAGCAATCGGGGCGATTAAAGAGTCGCATAGAAAGAGGACAAAATGGCAACATACGGATTTTTAGATGTTTTAGAGGAGGAGTTGGACAAGAACTTTCCCTTTGACTTTGAGATTAGTTGGGACAAGCGCAATCACGCGGTAGAAGTGAGTTTTTTACTAGAAGCGCAAAACGCTGCTGGTGTAGAGATGCTGGATGAGGACGGAGAGGTTTCTTCGGATGACATTCTCTTCGAGGAAGCAGTCCTTTTCTACAATCCTACCAAGTCAACAGTTAACGCAGAAGACTATTTAACAGTCATCCCTTACCTACCTAAAAAAGGATTTTCTCGTGAGTTTTTAGCTTATTTTGCCCTTTTCCTCAAAGATACTGCCGAGATTGGGCTGGATGCGCTTGTGGACTTTTTGGAAGACCCAGAAGCAGAGGAATTCGTCATGGAATGGAACCAAGAAGTCTTTGAAGAAGGGAAAGCAGGCTTGGAAGAAGGAGAGTTTTATCCTTATCCGAGATACTAGAGACTAGGGGAGAAAGTATATGAAGAAAATAGTCTTGTCTTTTATTTCTGGTCTGTCCTTTGTTTTTTTGATGCTAGGATTTGTTTTTGGGACGATTGCCTTTAAAGAGTTAGATTTTTCTTTAGTCTTTATTCCAGGCTATCTATTTACTTTTCTCAGCATTTATCTGATATTTATCCTTCATGAGCTGGGGCACGCATTTTGTGGTTACCTGACAGGCTATCGCCTGGTGGCTTTTGGATTAGGAAACTTTCTTTTGACCAAAAAGTCAGGCAAGTTTCATCTGAGTCGAACAGCCGTTCTGAAAAATGTTGGTGCTCAGTATATTGGATTAAAAGAAGATGAAAGCGATCAAAGAATCATTCTGATGCTTGCAGGAGGCTTGATGGTTCATCTTAGCTTGATTTTATTGGCGCTATTGTATGGATTTTTGACAGATAACTGGTATTTTGCAGCTACTTGGATTTGTCTAAATCTATCTTTTCTTCTCATCAATGCTAAGCCAGTTGGGATTACCGATGGAGCGAAAATCTGGGAATTGCTACAACATCCTGGAAATACGAAATACGCCTACTCGGTGTTGAGGCATTCTGCTCAGACCTTGCTAGCTCCTCAAGAGTATGATTTGAAAGACTTTATCATTCCTGTTGATGAGGATGTGAGAGGGAGTTTTGCTGAAAGCATTCAGATTTTTCAGGGACTAGTATTCATATTGGATGATAATATAGAACTTGCTAAGCGACAGTTTCAGTCTTTGCTAGAGAAAACAGATAATCCAATGTCTAAAACGATTTCTCAATTATATCTTCTTCAAATTGCCTTGCTAGAAGAAGATCATGAAAAAGCGGAGGAGTATGCAAGTAATCGAGGAGTTAAATCCTTTTTGTCTCTAAAAATGGCAGACATGCAGAGCATTCAAGCCTGGTATCAATTTAAGGTAAGGAACGATATGGCTCAAACTCGCAAGGCTATGAAGATTGCTAGACAGAAAATGGATAGCAGTAGAATGTTGCGAGATGAGAAACGCTACTATGAAAACTGGTTAGCAGAGTTGGAGAAAGAATTATCCGAAGGAGTCTGATATGGAAATAAAAATTTCTGATTTTACAGGTTGCAAAATTGCCCTCTTTTGTGAGGATAGGATTTTAACTATCTTACGCGATGACAAAGCAGACATTCCATACCCTAATACCTGGGAATTGCCAGGTGGCGGACGAGAGGGTGATGAAAGTCCTTTTGAGTGCGCAGCGCGTGAAGTTTACGAAGAACTGGGAATTCATCTGACTGAGGATTGTCTGATTTGGAGTAAGGTGTACCCAAGCATGCTTTTTGAGGGGAAGGAATCCGTCTTTCTAGTTGGTAAGTTGGCTCAGGAACAATTTGACAAGATTGTCTTTGGTGACGAAGGACAGGGATATAGACTGATGAGCATTGACGAATTTCTTGACTCAGGCAAGGTTGTGCCCCAGTTGCAGGACAGAGTGAGGGATTATTTGGAGAAAGTAAAATGATTTTTGCAATTGCAACAACGACACTAAATAAGGAAGTTAAACGCAAACTAAAAGCTGGACAATACTCTAGGGAAGAAGCTACATTCATTTATATAGAATATTTAAAGTTAAAAAAACAAAGGGAAAGTGGTACGAAAGTAGCTGGGATTTCTATGGCTGTTATTTTGGTATTAATGCTTGCTATACCCTTACTGAGTGGTAGAGGTCTCGTACTGCCCCTTTCAGTATATTTTTTATTTTTGATACTGTTTGCAGGAATTGTTCTATTTGTTTATTATCTTATGTTTGGTATTTTTAAACAGCAGATTCATAGCGCAATGAAAGAACACTACACAGATGTAATTGAGGAATTTGAGGGTTAGTAAAACAGCGTGTGGAAGAGCATAGAAGTGCTAGTTGAGAGAATGTGTATTTGGAGGTATTAGTATGATTCAGATTGTCCGAGCAGGAGCAGAGGATTTAGAAACCGTAATTGCCATTCAAAGGGCTAGCTTTAAGGCTGTCTATGAGAAATATCAAGATGAGTATGATCCCTACCTAGAGGATCGTGAACGAATCAAGTGGAAATTGGTTGAGCGTCCCAATAGCTATTACTACTTTGTGAAAGAAAAGGACGAAAATATCGGATTTTTACGAGTTCAGACCAATGAGGAATTGACGGAGGCTTGGTTGGGAACGGCAGCGATTTTGCCCCAGTATCAAGGAAAAGGTTATGGTTCTGAGGGATTGAGATTACTGGAAAAGGAATTTCCAACGATTAAACAGTGGGATTTGTGTACGGTATTACAGGATGCGGGCATGGTCGCCTTTTATGAGAAAAATGGCTACCGTCAAACCCATATCGAGCCTGAAAAAGAAGGTATGGATATGGTTTACATGAAAAAATTGATTGACAAATAGAAAGGATGGTTCGGTTACATTTCTAAACTGAACCCGCCCTAAACACTGTGCCAAAAAGATAAACTTCTCTTAGACACAAGCGTCTTCAGAGAGTTTCTTATTTTGGCTTGTGTTTTACGGGCTTGGTATCTTAATTATGGAAACATGGCAAGAGTTAAAAGTTACAGTGAAGCGTGAGGGGGAGGAATTGGTCTCCAATCTCTTGATTGAGTTAGGTGCCCAAGGTGTTGCGATCGAAGACAGTATGGACTATGTGGGAAATGTGGATCGCTTTGGTGAGATTTTCCCAGAGGTCGAGCAACAAGAAGAAATCGTAGTGACCGCATACTATCCAGATACGGTTGATGTGGCAGTGGTTGAGGCAGACTTGCAGGCTCGCCTCCTAGAATTAAAAGATTTTATGGATTTAGGAGAGGTCAAGATGGGAACGACTGCCTTGGCTGAGGAAGACTGGGCAGACAACTGGAAGAAATATTATGAACCAGCTCGTATCACCCATGACTTGACCATTGTGCCGTCCTGGACGGACTACGAGGCGACTGCTGGAGAAAAGATTATCAAGCTGGATCCTGGTATGGCCTTTGGTACGGGTAATCATCCAACGACCAAGATGAGCCTCTTTGCCTTGGAGCAGGTTCTTCGTGGTGGCGAAACGGTGCTAGATGTGGGTACTGGATCAGGTGTCCTTTCTATTGCCAGCTCGCTGCTTGGTGCCAAGGAAATTTTCGCCTATGACCTGGATGATGTGGCGGTTCGGGTGGCTCAGGAAAATATCGAGCTCAACCCTGGCATGGAAAACATCCATGTTGCTGCTGGCGATTTGCTCAAGGGTGTTAAGATTGAGGCAGATGTTATCGTAGCTAATATCTTGGCGGATATTCTCATTCATCTGACAGACGATGCTTATCGCTTGGTCAAGGACGAAGGCTACCTCATCATGAGTGGGATTATCAAGGACAAGTGGGACATGGTGCGCGAGTCGGCTGAGTCAGCTGGATTTTTCCTTGAAACCCACATGATTCAAGGGGAATGGAATGCCTGTGTCTTTAAGAAGACTAAGGATATTTCAGGTGTGATTGGAGGCTAGCATGCAGCAGTATTTTGTCAAGGGCAGTGCAATCTCTCCTGTCACCATCGAGGACAAGGAAACCAGCAAGCATATGTTTCAGGTTATGCGCCTGAAGGAAGATGATGAGGTGACCTTAGTCTTTGATGATGGCATTAAGCGTTTGGCGCGCGTGATGGATGTGGAAAATCGTCAGTTTGAGTTGGTCCAAGAATTAGCTGACAATGTGGAACTACCAGTCCAAGTGACTATCGCATCTGGCTTTCCCAAGGGGGATAAGCTAGAATTTATCACTCAAAAAGTGACGGAACTAGGAGCCAGTCAGATTTGGGCATTTCCAGCAGATTGGTCAGTTGCCAAGTGGGATGGCAAGAAATTGGGTAAAAAGGTTGAAAAACTGGAAAAAATTGCCCTTGGAGCAGCAGAGCAAAGCAAGCGTAATCTGGTTCCAAGTATCCAGCTTTTCGAAAAAAAAGCAGATTTTTTAGCGCAACTAGACCAGTTTGACTCTATCGTAGTGGCCTATGAAGAATCAGCAAAAGAAGGAGAAGCCGCTGCGCTCTTACAAGTAGTTGCTGGTCTTGAAAAAGGAGCCAAATTGCTCTTTATCTTTGGCCCAGAAGGCGGTCTCTCACCAGCAGAAATCGAAAGTTTTGAAACTAAAGGAGCCATCTTGGCAGGACTTGGTCCTCGTATATTAAGAGCAGAAACAGCGCCGCTTTACGCCTTATCTGCCCTTAGTGTTTTAGTAGAATTAGAAAAATAAGAGGAAGAAAATGGAACAAAAACACCGTTCAGAATTTCCAGAAAAGGAACTTTGGGACTTAACAGCCCTATACCAAGACCGTGAGGATTTCTTGCGTGTAATTGAGAAAACGCGCGAAGACATCAACCAATTTAGCCGTGACTACAAGGGCAATCTTCACACTTTTGAAGATTTCGAGAAGGCTTTTGCGGAATTGGAACAAATCTATATCCAGATGAGCCATATCGGCAATTATGCCTTTATGCCTCAGACGACAGACTATAGCAATGAAGATTTTGCTAATATTGCCCAAGCTGGGATGGAATTTGAAACAGATGCCAGCGTAGCCTTGACCTTCTTTGACGACGCCTTGGTGGCAGCAGACGAGGAAGTCTTGGACCGTTTGGGTGAATTGCCTCACTTGACGGCAGCCATTCGTCAGGCTAAAATCAAAAAAGCCCACTATCTAGGGGCTGATGTGGAGAAGGCCTTGACAAATCTGGGTGAAGTCTTTTACAGTCCACAGGACATTTATACTAAGATGCGAGCTGGGGACTTTGAAATGGCTGACTTTGAAGCCCATGGAAAAATCTACAAAAACAGCTTTGTGACCTACGAAAACTTCTACCAAAACCACGAGGACGCTGAGGTTCGTGAGAAATCTTTCCGTTCTTTCTCAGAGGGACTTCGTAAGCACCAAAATACGGCTGCGGCAGCCTACTTAGCTCAGGTCAAGTCTGAAAAACTGTTGGCAGATATGAAGGGCTACGACTCGGTTTTTGATTATCTTCTAGCTGAGCAAGAAGTGGACCGTGCCATGTTTGACCGTCAGATTGACCTCATCATGAAGGACTTTGCGCCAGTTGCTCAGAGATACCTCAAGCATGTTGCCAAGGTCAATGGCCTTGAAAAGATGACCTTTGCAGACTGGGAATTGGACTTGGACAGCGCCCTTAATCCTGAAGTGACTATTGATGACGCCTATGATTTGGTCATGAAGTCAGTAGAACCTTTGGGACAAGAATATTGTCAGGAAGTTGCTCGCTATCAAGAAGAACGTTGGGTGGACTTCGCTGCTAACAGTGGCAAGGATTCTGGTGGTTATGCGGCGGATCCATATCGCGTGCACCCTTATGTCCTTATGAGTTGGACAGGCCGTTTGAGCGATGTCTATACTTTGATTCATGAGATCGGGCATTCTGGTCAATTTATCTTTTCTGACAATCATCAGAGTTACTTTAATGCCCACATGTCTACTTATTACGTCGAAGCGCCGTCAACCTTCAATGAATTGCTTCTCAGTGATTATTTGGAACATCAGTCTGACGACCCTCGTCAAAAACGCTTTGCTCTTGCCCACCGTTTGACAGACACCTACTTCCATAACTTTATTACCCACCTCTTGGAAGCAGCCTTCCAGCGCAAGGTTTATACATTGATTGAAGAAGGGGAGACCTTTGGGGCAAGCAAGCTCAACAGCATTATGAAGGAAGTTTTGACGGACTTCTGGGGAGATGCCATTGAAATTGACGATGATGCAACCTTGACTTGGATGCGCCAGGCCCACTACTATATGGGCTTGTATAGTTACACCTACTCAGCAGGACTAGTTATCTCGACTGCAGGTTACCTCCATCTTAAAAATTCAGAAACTGGAGCTGAAGACTGGCTCAATCTCCTCAAATCAGGTGGCAGCAAGACACCACTTGAGTCAGCCATGATTATCGGTGCTGATATTTCAACAGACAAACCACTCCGTGATACCATCCAATTCTTGTCTGATACAGTTGATCAGATTATCGCCTACAGTGCTGAGTTGGGAGAGTAAGGGTATCCAGTGTCGGATTTAAGACGGTTTATGATAAGATGAATACACAAAAATCACCTGTTTGAGGTGATTTTTTCATGCATTGAAGATTTATTCAAATTTTCCTTTATTGGACTCGTTTGAAGCTTTCATGCTAATTTGTAAAAGGTTGGCGAGATTTTCATTATCAAGGCTAGCTTCACCATTATTATCCACTTTTATGGCAAGGTAATGGGTGTTACGATCAAGATAATCCATTCCCTCTAGGTCGACATAGTTATTCGCTTTAAAATCAAGCGCAGCTAATTGAAAAGCGAATCGAATATTTAGAGCCTTAGCATAGTCGGACTGACCAACTTTTTGTTGCTCTTTCACCAAACCTTGAAAGAAGTCTTGGAAGTTATCATGATAAGTAGCCTTGACTTCGTATTGGTAGGTATCTACAGATGGGGACATAAATTTCAAATAAACCATGTCGTCCTCTACCTTATAGTCCTCAAGAGTATAGGCACCTGCTTTTCCTAATGCATTGGTGTTAACCTTGAAAAACATAGGTGCATAAATTTTGAGAGGATATTTTTCTCCCTTATACTCAAAGATGGTATCATTTGAAAAATTCGTACGGATTTTAGTTAACTCAGGGACTAAATATTCGTTCCAAATCTTATCAAATAACTCTTCTTGATTGCTAGCACTCGCTGATTTCACAACTAGGTCAAAATTTTCTTGATTGACAAAGACAGCATCCACTAATTTGAGGGCTGTTTGAACCTTAGGATCCGAAATTTCCTTTTTCTTTTTTTCAAGATTCTCAGCCGCCTCTTTCGTGCGATCTAAAGTTTTATTAAATTGACTGCTACTGTTGGTTTCAACAAAGGTTCTCTCATAGTTGGTAGGTTCAACTTTGGCATTCCAGTCAAATGAAGCAGCAGGGCCAGTTACATCTTTCTTATGGTAGGTTGCTGTCTCTGTATTTGTAGTACCTTCTGTATTGCTTGTAGCAGTGGTTGATGGTTTAGATGAACAGCCGACGAGGCCAAATGCTAAAATCATTGCAGTGGTTAGAAAATAAACTCTAAACTTTTTTCTCATGGTAGTCTCCTTTTCCATTGTTTTTATTTCATAATCCATTATACCATGAATATAGGATTTCTATATCTCAAATTGAAAGTGATATAACTTTTAACATGAAAGAAAGGGAAGTCAAACAGAATTACTTTGGTTTCTCGGAATCCAAGTGTCATACTAGCAAATAGCGTGTTTATATTTATGGTAAATATAATTTTATCTTTCGGTATAAACTAAGAATAGATTTTCTTCTGTGTACTAGATTTAGTTTTAAAAGTTACTTTTTGATATACTATAAATGAATTAAAGTTAACTGTTTTATGGAATATTATAAATAAGGAGAGGGTTATGAAAAAACGCATGTTTTTTGCAATATTACTTTTATTAGGGTTGATAATGATAGGATTAACAGGATGCGGAGAAAATAAGAACAGCCGAGAATGGATTGAGAACAAAGTCTCTGAGGTCAGTCGAGTCTATCCAACCGAGAATCTGTTTGACTTGTTTAAGCAATTTCCGGAAGGGTTCAAAGTAAATCAAGTATTTATAAAACGTGGAACCTATATCATCGAAATAACTTTACAAGGAGATAGTAGTAATCAAACAATTTCTGGAGTACTAACTAAAACACGTGCTTCTGATGATATTACTGAAAAGCCAGAAGAAACTATAAAAGTAGATTATATTGATGGGAAGTTTATCTTTTCTGATGAGAAGAAGGCGAAAGAATTATGGCCTTTTGATTGATTTTTATTTCAAAAGTTAACAATTAATCACTCTTTTCTATCTTCATTATCTATGAAATCTAAAAATTATAATGGCAATAATGGTGCATTTGATATTGATTATTTGGTTCGGAATCAAACTATCAATCAGTATTTTAAAAAAGATGAAAATGAACAAGTAACATTAGGTTTTGGAAGTTCATACCGAAACGACGATTATTACTATTATTCAGTAACTGTCAGCTACGATAGTATTTATATATTTAGAGAAACGGTATCAAATTAAAAGGAAATAAAATGGTAGATGAAAAATTTGTGAATAGTGGAATTCCAACTTTAGATGCTTCTAATCTGACTTACGAATTTGAACAAGATGCAAGGGAATATTGCTTTTATGGTATACTATAAGGGAACTACGGTTAGCTATTTTGTTGAATATCATAAATAAGGAGAAGGTTATGAAAAAACGCATGTTTCTCACAATATTACTTTTAGGGGGATTGATCATGATAGGATTGGCGGGATGTGGAGAAAATAAGAATAGTCGAGAATGGATTGAGAATAAAGTCTCTGAGGTCAGTCGAGTTTATCCAACTGAAAATCTCTTTGACTTGTTTAAGCAATTTCCAGAAGGGTTTGAGATTGAGCAGGTCTATTTTAAAAAGAAAAGTGATGGAATTGATGATTCTATTACAGAAATTAAGCTGAAAGGTGATGCAACATCGCATACAATAACGGGTACCCTTGCTAAAAGCCCAGCGAAGGATGATGCGCCAAAAAGCGAAGAAGAAGTAGTAAATGTTCAATATGTAGACAACAAATTTATTTTTTCTAATGAAGAAACCGCTAAAAAGATATGGAAGTTTGATGGTTTCTTGTTTCAAAAACTAGGTATAGATAAAGAATTTTTAAGTAAATTATCATTAAAAAACAAACATTTTAACGGAAATAATGGTTCTTTTGATATAGATTATATTATTAAAAACACAACGATTAACCAATATTTTAATAAACAGCAACAAGCTGAAACAGTGCTAGGATTTGGTAGTTCTTTGAGATTAGATGACTTTTATTACTATTCTATTACTGTTGATTTTAATGATGGCTATTATTTTAAGGAGAGAGTATCGAATTAGGAGAGAAGTATGAGTAAAAAGGATACAGCGAATAGTGGTATTGCTACTCTAGATGCAGCAAATCTGACTTACGAATTTGAGTAAGGTGAAAGGAATCGTTGCTTTTATGGTATACTATAATTGAACTACGGTTAGCTATTTTATTGAATATCATAAATAAGGAGAGGGTTATGAAAAAACGCACTTTTCTCACGATATTACTTTTAGGGGGATTGATCATGACGGGATTAACAGGATGTGGAGAAAATAAAAATAGTCGAGAATGGATTGAGAACAAAGTCTCTGAGGTTAGTCGTGTCTATCCAACCGAGAATCTGTTTGATTTGTTTAAGCAATTTCCGAAAGGGTTTAATATTACTCAAACATTTTATAAGGATTCGCTCAGAACAGTAGTTTCCTTAGATGGAGATGAAGAAAGTCAAACCATAAAAGGAAAGATAGAGACTATACAAATCTCTACCAATCCATATAAAGAAGAAGTGAAAGACTATGTTGATGTAGAATATAAAGATGGTGAATTTATATTTTCTAACAATGAGGTAGCGGAAAAAATTTGGGATTATAAAGGTTTTCTATTCCAAAAATTAAGTTTGAATAGAGATGTTTTATCTCAGATGAAGCTTGAAAAGTTTCGATATTTTTCAAATCGCAATGTGTTTGAAATCTATTATATTAGTGATAACTCTACGATAAATAATTTCCTTAAGTCAAATGGAGAACACATGTTATCAATAAGTGGAGCGGAATCTTATAATAATACAAAAGGTTATCGATTGAATGTTAATATTGCTTTTAAGGATACCCCAAATGATGGAATGAGTGAGATAGTTTCAAGTTGGATAGATGATAGAAATAGTGTTTCTAATTAATTTGATAATATTTAAAATATCCTGATTGAACTGATTATAAATAAGGAGCATGCGAAAGAATGAGTGAAAAAGAATCAGTTAATAGCGGAATTCCAACTCTGGATGCAGCGAACTTGACTTATGAATTTGAGAATGCAAGGTGGAGAGGAGCAACTGATGAACAAATTTTAGATAAGAAAATAGGTGCTCAAAAGGATAAGACTATCCCCTCCAACCTCCAATATCTAGATGATTTTCATGATGACTCTACTGGGACGAGTGGTACAGCCTTCCTAGATAAGGACAGTGGAGAGGTGATCATTGCCTATACGGGAACGAATCCTAATGGGGATTTCAGAAAAGATATAGCGACAGATGTCGGTAGTATAGCCATGGCGCTCGGTTTTCATTATGATGAAGCTTTCACATTTTATGAAAGGATTCGACAGAGATATGGGGATAATATTACTTTAACTGGACATTCTTTAGGAGGGAACATCGCTCAGAGGGTGGCCTTAGAGTATAATGCTCCCCGTACTGTGATATATAACTCAGCCCCTCTCTATTTAGAAGGTCTTATCGAATCTAAAGATAAAATCATAGATTATCTCACTCCGTGGGATTCGGCAAGGGAGAAGATAATCAATAAACAAAAGACATTCACAGGTCAAGTAGTACGAATCCGGACTCAAGATGACTTTCTTAACAATATCTCAAAGCCTTTTTTAGGTGTATACTTGGGAGAAGATTATCTGCTTGAAAATTCTGGTGGGCACAGTATTGATCCAGATATTACGGGTGATAAAGATCAAATTAACCAAATCAAGGATATTTTGGAAAAACAGAGTCCAGAGAAGATGACTGGACTTGAAAAGAAGAACTATGAGACCCTGAAGAAACTACAAGGTGTCAAAAACGGACTTCTAAAGCAGTTGAATACTCAATTTTTATCAGATGGTAGTATAAATAGCCATGAGATGTTTTTCTTGGACAGCGTTCAAGCAACAGCTGTTGCGACAGCAATGACAGAGAGTGTCGGCAACGGACACAGCGAGATTGAGGCAGTGGCGAAAAAAGCAGTTGCGGAAGCTGAAACACTCTTCGATAAAAGTAAGGAAGTTCCTTGGTTCGTCACAGAATTAACTTATGATGAGATAGAGAATGTCTATGCAGAAGCTGGGGTAACTTATGATAGTATTGTGGGGGAGACTCAGAGACATTTTGATAAAAAAGTAAGTAAATCAGCTGCGATTGTAAAAGCCTTTACGGATCTGGAAACGAATATTCAGAAGGGTGTTGAACAAGCAGTTGAAGGAGATGAAAGCTTGGCAAGGGATATTAATCAATGGACAAACTAGAAGAAATTCAAATTAAAATAAAAAAGCAAGAAGATGGTCTTTTGTCCTTGGAGGATGACTATAGAACTGCTAAGAAGAAAATAGAAGAATCTTATGAAAATTTGGATGATAATCGCTCTCAGTTGACCAGATTATATGAGGAGTTTGAAAACATTGCTTATGATTTTGGTAGAAAGAATTCTGGAGATGAGAGAGAGCGCCACCAATTTCTGATACTCTTAGAATCTTATGCAGTTGAGACCAGGAGTGAGTATTTTCGTCAATATGCTAAAATAGAGGCAAAAGAGGAAGAATTGCAGACTCAGTACCGAAAAGACCGTTCTCGCTTAGAAAAAGAGTTAGAAGAGAGTTATAGTCGAAGAAGAAATCTATACGAGTTAGAAAGGGAGCAGAAAAAATGCTAGTGGATTTAGTCATAGATGCTTTGATTGGACCTATGTCAGAATCAGCCAGACGAGAAATCAAAAAAACATTAGAAAGAGCAGCTATCAAAGCATTTTGTGCTCCTCCTATAAAATCAGGTAGAAAAGGTATTGTAGATAAGTGCGATGAGGAGATAGGGGTTCTTGCTATGACAAATAAGACTGCTGTAACGACTTTAGCAGCTCAAATGGATAGTTCAATTAATGGTTTAGGACAAAAAGCAATTAGCGAGGCTGTTAGTAAAAATAGTACATCTTTTGAAGATTTAACTCCGAAGAAGAAAAAATAGTGTTTTAATTATTCCCTGTTCCTTTCCAAATATTCCTTGTCTTGAAGAAAGATTATTTTCACTAACAAAAAAATGACTCTGGAAATTGGAATCGTAGAGATGATAAAAGAGGTTGGATTATTTTCCAACCTCTTTTTTTATCTTAATGGAATTGCATACCACCATCGACGATAATGGTTTGACCTGTAATGTAGTTTGAATCTGGTCCAGCAAGGAAGCTAACCGCTGCAGCGACATCTTCTGGCTCAGATAGGCGTTTCAATGTAATATCTTTTGCGAATGTTTGCATACCCCATTCGTCGTCTTTTCCTGCATTTTTCCCAACTTCGTGAGCGATATCATACATCATTGGTGTTTTAACGATACCTGGAGCATAAGCGTTAACAGTGATACCTGAGTCAGCTAAATCACGCGCCAATGTTTGAGTAATACCACGAACAGCGAATTTTGTACCACCATAAACGGTCAAGTTTGGATTTCCAACAACACCTGCTTGAGAAGTAGCGTTGATGATTTTACCACCGTGACCAAGTGCTTTGAATTGAGCTTGAGCAGCTTGTGCCCCCCAGATTACCCCACCGACGTTAATAGCAAAGGTACGATTGAACTGATCTTCTGTAATCGTATCTAGAGGTGTAGTCGGAGCGACACCAGCGTTGTTTACCACAACGTTCAAGTCTCCGAAATGGTCTACAACTTTTTGGAAAGCTGCAGCAACCTCTGCTCGTTTAGACACATCAGCCACAACAGCAAAAGCCTTGTCTGCTGACAATTCAGCAACTGCTTTTTCAGCTGTTTCAGCATTGTAGTCTAATACCCCAACCTTAAAACCATCCTGGACCAAGCGTTTTGCGATTGCAAAACCGATTCCTTGACCTGCACCTGTAACAATAGCTACTTTAGACATATGATTCCTCCTTTGGTATCCATGATACCGTTCAAACGTTCAAAAAGAACAGCAAAGGGTTATAAGTGAGTACTGATAAGTTTCTAAAAGAAGTCCTATCACTTTTTAGTCTACAACTTTGTGAAATTTGTGTCAAATAAAGACTGGTTTTTTGGAAAAATTAACCCTCTAAGAGTGAAAAAACTATCTGAGACTAACATGTTTATTTCTTATAATGAAGATAGCTAGAAAAGAATGTTGTATGATAGATGTGTATGATTGGGGTAGGTAGATGATCCCTACAGTATACATCCAGATGTTCTCATGAGTTGGACAGGCCGTTTGAGCGATGTCTATACCTTGATTCATGAAATCGGGCATTCTGGTCAATTCATCTTTTCTGACAATCACCAAAGTTACTTCAACGCCCATATGTCGACTTACTACGTCGAAGCGCCATCAACCTTCAATGAATTGCTTCTCAGTGACTACTTGGAGCACCAGTCTGACGACCCTCGTCAAAAACGCTTTGCTCTTGCCCACCGTTTGACAGACACCTACTTCCATAACTTTATTACCCACCTCTTGGAAGCAGCCTTCCAGCGCAAGGTTTATACATTGATTGAAGAAGGGGAGACCTTTGGGGCAAGCAAGCTCAACAGCATTATGAAGGAAGTTTTGACGGACTTCTGGGGAGATGCCATTGAAATTGACGACGATGCGGCTTTGACTTGGATGCGTCAAGCTCACTACTATATGGGCTTGTATAGTTACACCTACTCAGCTGGACTAGTCATCTCGACTGCGGGTTACCTTCATCTGAAAAACTCTGAGAATGGAGCTGAAGACTGGCTCAATCTCCTTAAGTCTGGCGGTAGCAAAACACCACTTGAGTCAGCCATGATTATCGGAGCCGATATCTCAACGGACAAACCACTCCGTGATACCATCCAATTCTTGTCTGATACAGTTGACCAGATTATCGCCTACAGTGCTGAATTGGGCGAGTAAATTAAAAGAGTCTGGGACAAAAGTCTAACCTTAAATATAAAAAGCGAACAAAACGAGTTATCTGACACTCAGAATACTGTCTTGTTCGCTTTTTTTCTAATCTATCGATTTTAAAAATTTATAATAAAGAATTCCTAAAATCAAAATTTTTTGTCCCGGCCTCTTAAATTATCCCCAAAAGCTATCTTCTTCAGCTTGATCTGAAGAGAAGAGCCAAACTTCTTTGATTTTTCCGTCTTCAATACGGAAGAGGTCAATCCCGTTCATATTGAGTTCAGTACCATCAGCACGTGTTCCGATAAAAGTAACATTAGCTGCGATTAAATCCTTATTGTCAGAAACCCAATTTGTTATCACCTTAAAGGTTCCATTAGTTTTCTCAGCAAATGTAGCTAGGTGAGATCCTAGCTTGTCCTTACCAACAACTGAACCAGATATACTATGATTACCAGGTTGATGCCAGACAATATCATCTGCCATCGTTTCAAAGACACCAGGAAAGTCACTAGCAATTAAAGCTTGGTTATAAGCATTGAAAATTTCTAAGTTTGTTGACATATCTATTCTCCATTTCTTTTTTATGATATAATTGTAACAGTTACAATCTAAAAAACAAGTAGACACTTTTTCGATAGCTAGTATCAAAAGTAGTACTTTTATTGATACTAAAAGATAAATTTTTTAAAAAAAATAGAAAGAAGATATTCTATGACAAATAAAGTGAGTGAGTATGGTATTTGTCCATTTGCGACAACGCAAAGGGTTTTAACAGGGAAATGGGCACTGGTAATCATTTATCAGTTGAGTACGGGTACCAAACGATTTAAAGAATTGCAGAGATTATTGCCTGGGATTACTCAAACTATTTTGACCCGCCATCTCCGTCAATTAGAAAAGGATAAGATTGTTCAACGAAAGGTCTATGCCGAAGTTCCCCCACGAGTTGAGTACAGCTTAACCGAGATGGGGCAGGAATTCAGAGTTGTTTTAGATGCTGTCGAAAACTGGGGTCTGGATTATATTAAGTTGCTAAATGCTAATGAGATAGGCAACTGATAAGTCCCATAGAGGGAATGTATTTTTAATCGCATCCCTCAATTAAAAGACAGTAAGGCAAACCAGTAAATTTCCAGTCAATTTTCTTGAAACCCTTTCCTTCTTTTGATAGACTAATATGTAGTTTAAAAAAAGGAGACTTATCATGAAAAAATTTATTGCTGAATTAATCGGTACATTTATGCTTGTGTTCATCGGAACAGGAGCTGTTGTTTTTGGAAATGGTGTTGAAGGTGTTGGGCACCTTGGGATTGCTCTTGCTTTTGGTTTGGCAATCGTAGTTGCAGCTTACTCAATCGGGACTGTTTCAGGTGCTCACTTGAATCCAGCAGTTTCGATCGCTATGTTTGTAAACAAACGTTTGTCATCTTCAGAGCTTGTAAACTACATCCTTGGACAAGTAGTTGGAGCTTTCCTTGCGTCAGCTGCAGTATTCTTCCTCTTGTCTAACTCAGGCATGTCAACTGCTAGTCTTGGTGAAAATGCCTTGGCAAACGGTGTCACTGTCTTTGGTGGATTCTTGTTTGAAGTCATCGCAACTTTCTTGTTTGTCCTAGTTATTATGACTGTAACATCAGCAAGCAAGGGCAATGGTGCAATCGCTGGTTTGGTGATTGGTTTGTCATTGACAGCTTTGATCCTTGTGGGCTTGAACATCACTGGCCTTTCAGTAAACCCAGCTCGTAGCTTGGCACCAGCTGTCTTTGTAGGTGGCTCAGCCCTTCAACAAGTATGGATTTTCATCCTTGCCCCAATCGTTGGTGGTATTCTTGCAGCCCTTGTTGCGAAAAACTTTCTTGGAACAGAAGAATAATTGAAACTCAAAAAGCCTTGCTCCTCATCTTGAGGAACAGGGCTTTTTCGTATGATACTCTTCGAAAATCTCTTCAAACCACGTCAGCTTCGCCTTGCCGTATGTATATGTTACTGACTTCGTCAGTTCTATCTGCAACCTCAAAACAGTGTTTTGAGCTGACTTCGTCAGTTCTATCTACAACCTCAAAGCAGTTCTTTGAGCTGACTTCGTCAGTCTTATCTATAACCTCAAAGCAGTGCTTTGAGCAGCCTGTGGCTAGCTTCCTAGTTTGCTTTTTGATTTTCATTGAGTATGAGTTTAACGGTTGTCAATTTTCTCTGGATAAAGGTCGTGTTGGAAGAGGCGTTGTTCTGCCAAGCCTT
>CAUVRF010000009.1:0-33595 GCA_963554245.1 uncultured Streptococcus sp. | reverse complement strand
AATTTTCACCTGAACGGCTCATCACACGGAGCAGATAGCCCGTGAAAATCGTTACTAAAAGATTGGACAGTACTGTGTAGTAAAGGAGCATTCCAAAACCACCGTGCTTGGTAATCTCTAAATAAACTCCTGTAAATGCTGCTAAGAACAAGAGCACACGACTATAAAAGATAAATTTGTAGTTCGTTTTCATAGCTAGATTTTCTTAACAAACTCTGACTTCAATTTCATAGCTCCAAAACCATCAATCTTACAGTCGATGTTGTGGTCGCCTTCTACGATACGGATATTTTTGACACGAGTTCCTTGTTTCAAGTCCTTTGGCGCACCTTTTACTTTCAAGTCCTTAATAAGGGTTACAGTATCTCCGTCAGCCAATTTATTTCCATTGGCATCGATAGCGACAACACCTTCTTCTACTTCTGCAACTTCAGCAGGGTTCCATTCATAGGCACACTCTGGGCAGACCAAGAGATTTCCATCTTCGTAGACATATTCTGAATTACATTTTGGGCAATTTGGTAAATTGTTCATGGGTTCTCCTTATAACATTTCACTATTCTTTGAAAATCAAAATTTCTCTAACAGCAACTATTATACCGTAAAATCCTACTTTTGACAATGTATCCTAAGTCTAGCAGATAAAAAAGTCATGCAACTTTTTACAGTTACATGACTTTTAAAAGATGATTGGTCATGGGCACTTATCAAGCACCTCATGATAAAAGGGATAGCAACTATATTTTACAAACCAGGAGCTTGTCCAAGTTCTGCTGCAAGCATCCAAACTGTTTTCTCAAGTTCAGCCTTAGCACCGACAAAGATATCGTTTGTAACATCATCGCCTTCTTCATCTGTCACATCCAAAGCTTTTTGGAAAAGAGCGATGAGGTAGCGGTAAATCGCTAGAACACGTTCCAAGCTTTCTTCAACGTTACGGAATTCTCCTTCTTCTTCTTCGATTTCACTGTGTTGAAGGAATTCTGTCAAAGTTGAGTAAGGTTTGCCTCCAAGGGTGATCAAACGTTCGCTGACTTCATCAAGGTAACCATCTAGGCTATCCATGTATTCATCCATCTTAGGATGCCATACTTGGAAACCACGACCACGCATGTACCAGTGAACTTGGTGAAGGGCAATGTGAGCCACATACAAGTCTGCTACTGCTTGGTTAAGCACTTCCTTTGTTTTTGCTAGCGCTTCAGGCGCTGATTTAGATAATGTTGTTACGTCTTTTAATGCATCTTTTTTCAATTCAACCATTTTTTTCACCTCGTAAAATTATTTTTGTAACCATCCTATTAATGGTTACAGTATAAGTATACTACTACCAGAAAACGATAGCAAGAAAAGTGTACTATCTGAGAAAAGTTGTAATAGACTGATAATTTAAGAATAGTCTGGACAGTTTTAATTAGCTGACTTGCTCGGATTTACTTGAAAATTGGCTTTGATACAGGTCATAATAAAACCCTTTTGCTTGGAGCAAGCTTTCATGATTTCCCTGTTCAATAATCTGTCCATCCTTAAGAACGAGAATCTTATCTGCTTCTTGAATGGTAGAAAGACGGTGGGCGATGACAAAGCTGGTTCTTCCCTTCATCAAGCGTTTCATAGCTTTTTGAATCAAGAGTTCCAAACGGGTGTCAACAGAGGAAGTCGCTTCATCCAGAATAAGAATTTTAGGATTGGCTAGGAGAGCACGCGCGATGGTCAAGAGTTGTTTTTGTCCGAGGGAAATATTACTTGACTCTTGGTTCATCTCCATGTTGTAACCACCAGGGAGAGTTCGGATAAAGTGGTCTACATTTGCTGCTTTGGCAGCTTCTATTATTTCCTCGTCACTGGCGTCAAGATTTCCAAAACGTAGGTTTTCTTTGATCGTACCTTCATAAAGCCAAGCATCCTGCAAGACCATCCCAAACTGACGGCGGTAGTCTTGACGTGACAAGTGACGAATATCCTGCCCGTCAACCAAGATTGCGCCTGCTGTAACATCGTAAAAGCGCATAAGCAGATTGATCAAGGTCGTCTTACCAGCTCCAGTAGGACCAACAATCGCCACCATCTCTCCCGGTTGAACTTCCAGATTAAAGTCTCGAATCAATGGTTTGTTTTCAACATACTGGAAGTCAACATGTTGGAAGGTCACCTGACCTGTTAAGGGTTCAAGGATTTCGAGTTCTTCTCCCTTGACTTCCTCTGTCTCATCCAAGATGTCGAAGATACGGTCTAACGAAGACTTGGCACTTTGCATTTGACCCGCAAGTTGTGTGATGTTTTGGATAGGCTGGCTGACCTGCCAAACGTACTGAACAAAGGCCTGCATATTCCCCACTGTCAAACGGCCCGCGATAACCTGTAAACCACCAAGAACTGCAACGATCAGATAGGTCAAGTCCGATACAGCATGAAGGGCTGGCATCATGAGTCCAGAGATAAAGCTGGCTTTAAAACCAACACGTTGGAGATCGTCTGTAATCTTAGAAAATTCTTTATGAGAAGTTTCCTCACGACCATAGAGCTTCAAGACATTAAAACCTGTGAGATTTTCCTGCACATAGCCATTCATCCGTCCTAAAATAGCCGCCTGCTCTTTAAAATAAGGCTGAGAACGTTTCAGGATGCTTCTGGCACCGAAATAGGTCACTGGGATGGATAGAATCACTACAAGGGCCAGTTGAAAGTTCAAGTATAAAACCATTCCCATGACGAGAACAATCGTCAAAACGGCATTGACAATTTGGAGAAAAGACTGTTGAAGAGCATTAGACACTGTCTCAACGTCACTGGTAAAGCGCCCCAACAAATCGCCAAATTGGTGTTTGTCAAAGAAAGACACTGGGATACGATTGATTTTCTCGGTCATTTCATTTCGCAGATCCTGAGTCATAGACTGGACAGCATTGGTCATGAAATAGTTGGAATAATAAGAACCAAGTTCATACAAGAGACCTCTAAAGAGGTAAATGATTAAAACAGTTCCGATGTAGCCAGTATTGATACGAGCGCCTGCAAGACCATTAGCCATATCTAAGAGATTCTTTGTCAACTCCGTAATGGCTAGCCCCAATACAAAAGGCTCCAAGACACTCATGACTACGCTTAAAACTTTTAGAAAGACTGCAAAAAAGACAGAAAAACGGTAGGCTTTCAAATAGCTCCACAAACGAGCCAAACTAGATTGTGTTTTCATATTTCCTCCTATCTATTCTTCTGTTAGAGATGCATTTTTTAACTGCGACTCAGCAATCTCACGATAGATATCATTGGTTTCCATTAATTCCTCATGGCGACCGCGACCCACGATTTCACCCTTATCCAGAACGATGACCTGGTCTGCATCCATAATCGTTCCGACACGTTGAGCAACAATTAAAACCGTTGCATTCTGTGTTACTTCCTTGAGACGACGGCGCAAAATGGCATCCGTACGATAATCCAAGGCTGAGAAAGAATCGTCAAAAATATAGATATCAGGATTCTTTATAACAGCTCGGGCAATTGAGAGACGTTGTTTCTGTCCTCCAGAAAGGTTGCTTCCACCTTCGGCTAGATGGGTCGCAAAGCCTTCTTCTCGGCTTTCGATAAAATCTTTGGCTTGCGCCACATCCGCTGCCTGATGTAGGTCTTTGTGACTAGCATCTTCCTTCCCATAGCGGATATTTTCAGCGATAGTTCCTGTAAACAGCAAGGCCTTCTGCGGGATAAAACCAATCTTTTGACGAAGAGACTTAAGTCGATAATCCCTCACATCGATACCATCAACTTTGATTTTCCCAAGCGTGACATCGTAAAAACGAGGAATCAATTGCACAAGAGAGGACTTACCAGATCCGGTTGAACCGATAAAGGCAATGGTTTCACCCGGTTTAGCGCTGAAAGAAATGTTATGCAAAACAGGATTTTCCGTCTCGCCAGGATAGGCAAAGGTGACATTTTCAAATTCCAAATATCCGTGGGTTGCTGTCTCTCTGACTCCTCCTTCATTGGGATCAATAGAAATCGGCATATCCATGACTTCTTTCAAACGTTCACTCGAAACGGCTGTACGAGGATACATGGTGAAGAGATTGGATAGGAAAAGGAAGGACAAGAGGGCGTGGAAACTATATTCGATAAAGGCTACTAGGTCCCCAATTTGCAAGCTTCCTTGTTTGATAGGGTCCAGAGCAAACCAGACAATAGCTACAATCATGGCAATGATAATCTGAACAAACAAGGGTTCCGTCAAACCGGTTAGTTTAAACAGACGATTGGAATTAGCTGCATAGACTGCATTTTGTCCTGCAAAGCGTTCCTCTTGAAACTCCTCACGGGCAAAGGCACGAATGACACGGAGTCCCATTAGATTTTCCCTGGCATATTGGTTTATCTTATCTAAGGTAGCCTGCTGTTTCTCTGATAATGGTCGAGTCTTGACCGCTACATAAATGACCACCACGGCTAAGAAAGGTACTGCAAAGGCCACTATCCAAGCTAATGACGGGCTGGTCAGAAAAATCATTAAGATACTAGACAGCATCATCATGGGGGTGATGACACCCAGTTTTAAGGTCTGTTCTGCAAATTGCATGAGAACAAAGGCATCACTGGTAATACGAGTAACCAGTGAAGACACTCCAATCTTTTCATATTCATGATGAGAATACTCTTGTAATTTGGCATAGAGATCATCCCTCATATCCTTGACCATATTGGTCGTCAGCTTACTAGCAGCGTAGGCTAAGACTATACGCCCCAAGGTTCCACATAGGATAATCACCAGCATAATTGCAGCCCAAACATACAATTGCTGTTCATTCCCTTTATTCACACCGTCATCAATCATCCGAGCTAGAACAGTCGGTAGCCCCAGATTAACGATAACAAAGAAAATCGCTCCAAAGAAATCCAAGAATAACCACTTGGGATATTTTTTCAAATAAGACCAAATATAGAGCATAACTCCTCCTTTCATAACTTTTTGATACAGAAAAGAGCGCGCATCCGCACGCCTTTCTTTTCCTAAGGAACTTTCCTAGTCGGAAAAATTCCTCTTTCACAAGAATGCTCCAAGTAAAAATAAGACAGGCAGTCAAAGTCACCTGGTACTTTTGGCTGTCTGTCTGGAATAAGTTAGATTATTTTACAAAATCAAGCAATGCCAAGAAGCTTTCAGCTTCAAGTGACGCACCACCAACAAGGGCACCGTCAACGTCTGGGCAAGCCATGTATGAAGCAACGTTTTCAGGTTTAACAGAACCACCGTATTGAACACGAACTTTGTCCGCAACTTCTTGACCAAAGTCAGCAGCTACAACGTCACGAACAACTTTACACATTTTTTGTGCATCGTCTTGTGAAGCTGATTTACCAGTACCGATAGCCCAGATTGGCTCGTAAGCGATAACTGATGCAGCAACTTGTTCAGCAGTCAATCCAGCCAATGCAGCAGATACTTGAGCACCTACAAACTCAGCAGCTTTACCAGCTTCGTAAGTTTCAAGTGACTCACCACAACAGATGATTGGAAGCATACCGTTTGCAAAGATTGCTTTTGCTTTTTTGTTGATATCTTCGTCAGTTTCATGGAAGTAGTCACGACGTTCTGAGTGCCCGATAACAACGTAGTCAGTACCGATTTCTTTCAAAACTTGTGGGCTTGTTTCACCAGTGAAAGCACCTGCATTTTCAAAGTAGCAGTTTTGAGCAGCAACTTTAAGGTTTGAACCTTTAGCAGCAGCAAGAACAGCTGTCAAATCAAGAGCTGGAGCTGCGATACCTGCTTCAACAAGGTCTGATGAAGGAAGTTTTGATGCAACGGCTTCAACGAATGCTTTTGCTTCTTCTGGATTTTTGTTCATTTTCCAGTTACCAGCGATAAATGGTTTACGTGACATTTCACATACCTCTTTTTTCATTTTATTCACTATTATTCTATCATATTTATAAGGAGCTTGCAAACCTTACTCTAATTTTCAAGATTTTTCAAGCGACTAATCTTGCCACAAATTCATGGCATCGAGGAAATCAGCCGAAGCCTGAACTTGTTTGGGATTATTCGCTTCTCGCTCTGCTCGTTTGGCCTCTACTTGGGCAACAGATTGAATGCCTTCATGGCGCCAGTTTCGTAGGATTGCCTGAATATATTTCCAGTTTGGCTTGCCATTGAGAACGGCCTCTCGGAGAGCTTCCTTAATCAAATCCGCCTTAACTCCGTCTTCTTTGACAGTCTTGGAAAGATCTTCGATTTCAAATGGTGTTAATAAGCGTCCCAACTCCTGCTGAAAAGTTTCAACCAGATCCTTCAACTGATTCTGCGGGTTTGGGGCAGTTGTAGCTGGAGTTTGGCTGTCTAGTAAGCTATCCAAGCGTTCAAAAGCCAAACTAGCATCAAAAATCAGCTCAATTTCCCCATTTAGTTCAATGGTTCGATATTGTAGCAAACCATTTTCAGTCAAATTTGAAATAGATTGGTTGACATCTGCAACCTCTTTCCCAATGATTTCAGCAATCTGACTAGGTGAAACATCTCCTAGGGCTGTGGTATTTTGTAAATAGAAAAATTGCCAGACGAGAAAATCTTCGCTGGAAGGAAAGAGTTCCTTAAAATGCAAGAGCAGGGCACTTGGCAAAACCAAGTTCCCTGTTTTAAAAGCGTCAAAATATGTCATAATTCCTCTTATAAATATCCAAATGCAGCCGCATCATCCTCTACCTTCCTCCAGTCAAAAGGGGTTTCCTGATAAACTGCATAGTTCACCCAATTGCTGAAAAAGAGGGCAGCTGATGAAGACCAACAGAGACACGGTGTCTCATTCACATCATCATTTTTAAAGTAGTTCTCTGGGATATGAGGGTCGAGCCCCGCCTCATAATCACGAAAATACTCTCTTGCTAAAGTGTCACGATCGTACTCCAAATGACCAAAACTATAAATCTCACGTAGATCTCGACTAGCTAGGATGGAAACCCCAACCTCAGGACCTTCTGACAGAATCTCAAGATTGGTCTTGTTTAAGATTTCTTCTTTTAAAATCTCAGTATGACGAGAATGAGGAGCTACATAGCGATCATCAAAACCTCTAAAAAGAAGGTGCCCTTCTTTTAAGGTATCCTGTGGATAAATACCTGATAGTTTCCGATCCATCTGGTGCTTTTCAACGCCATAGCGAACATAAAGACCTGCTTGTGCACCCCAACATATATGCAAGGTTGAAAAAACATGCGTCTTGGACCATTCGATGACCTGCTTGAATTCTTCCCAGTAATCCACCTCCTCAAAAGGCAAATGCTCCACTGGTGCTCCCGTGATAATCATTCCATCAAAGAAGTCATCCTTGACCTCTGGAAAGGTCTTATAGAAGGTTTCCATATGTTCGGCACGGGTTGTCTTTGAATGATGCGTTTCCATATATAAGAAATCAATATCTAATTGCAACGGTGTATTAGCCAAATGCCGCAAAAGTTGCGTTTCTGTCACCATCTTTTGGGGCATGAGATTTAAAATCAAAATCCTCAAGGGGCGAATATCCTGATGAGCGGCCCGTTGGTCGTCCATCACAAAGATATTTTCTGTCCTTAAAATCTCAACAGCTGGTAATTTTTTATCAAGTCGAATCGGCATAATACCCTCCTAACAGTTCTCTATTTCGGGAATGATGTTGTTCTGTTTGAAAGTAAAAACCTCCAAATACTTCTTCCCTATATTATACTGTATGAAGATATAGTTTTCAATTATAGTTTTTCTCTAACTAGCTATAGTTAATTTATATAGCGGATGAAGAGAAAACAGCCCCAAGGACTGTTTTTCATTAATAGTGCATAAGTACCTTGTAATCGTAATCTCCGATTTTTTCACGGCCTTTAAGCTCATCCAACTCAATCAAGAAGGCACAACCGGCTACAACTCCACCAAGTCTTTCAATCATCTCAATGGTTGCTTTGACAGTTCCACCTGTTGCCAAAAGATCATCTACGATGAGAACACGTTGACCTGGCTTAATCGCATCAGCATGCATGGTCAAGGTATCAATACCGTACTCTTTCTCATAGTCAGCAGAAATGACTTCACGTGGCAATTTCCCTGGTTTACGAACAGGTGCAAAGCCAATTCCCAACTCAAAAGCAACTGGGCAGCCCACGATAAAGCCGCGAGCCTCTGGGCCCACGATCATGTCGATCTTCTTATCGGTTGCATACTGAACAATTTCACGAACAGCGTAGCTATAAGCATTTCCATCTGCCATCAAAGGGCTGATATCACGGAAGGTAATACCTTCCTTAGGATAATTTTCAATCGTTGCGATATAATCTTTTAAATTCATCTTTTTCTTTCTTTCAAAGTTTTTTACTCTCTATTATACCATATTTTCTGTGAAAGAAGAAGAGGAAAAGCACTATTGAGTGTGTCTGTTTTTGGGAGAAAATGAAAAATCACCAAGAGAACGGAAATCAAGACCGAAACTTTCAACTTTTTCCTGCTTCAGTCTTGATTTATTGTTCTTTTGATGATACAATAGCTTTAAACTGATTGAACAAGGAACGGTTGTTTAATCGGTGGGCGTTTGAGTGTTAGTAGCACTCAGCGCCTTTTGTTCGTGTTTTTTCTATAAGTCCATTATACCACTTTGGGAGGAGAATGCAAGCATTTTCCTAAACTTTTTTTCTAAAATGCTTGACAAATCATGGTTTCATATGATTTTCAATCCCTTTCATCGGTAAGAGCTCCCCAATACTTCGGTTTTCGGTTTGAGCGATTGACCTGTGGTAGTGTATAATCTGATTTTTGAGTATGTTAAAAGTGACCAGGATAATCTTTTTCCTGGTCTTTTATTGTTTGGTAGGATTTCCTCCACTCTCCAAAAAAGAGGTCTCTCAATTCTCCTGTATGGTTTAAAAGAATGGTTTGGCTCATAGTATCAGCGCCTTTCTCACTCCAATACATACCTCTATTTTTCATTCGATACGTCACTTTGCGATGCTGAGATTCCATGATACCAATACCCTTGCTACTGAGTCCAAAGCTCTCAGGATGATCAGTATATTTAAAGTTTTTCAGAAGTTGTCTTTTGAAGCGTTGAAAAGACTCTAATTTTTTGTCTGATTTAATCAAAGATTCAGCCGTATCAAGTACCGTTTCTAGTAAACCCTTATCTCGGCTCTTGACCGCTTTAAAGGCTTGTTTGGTCAGCTCTAAAGGAAAAGTACGTAAATTCTTTTTCAGGGATTGATTCACGTGAAAAGCATCCCAAAAGTGCAAATGCTCTTTAGGCTTAAAAGCACTAACTAAGTCCTTAAAGTCCGTAGGAGAATAGCCTTTACCACCATCAGAATTAGTCACAATGACCGTTTCGGGAGTAATTTCAAAATGCCTAGTCAACAAATCCATTAGTCTATCTTTGGCTTTATGACAGCGTGTAGAGATAACTTCTATCTTGTCTTTTAAGATATTCCTCTTCCCCTTCTTGCTTCCAGTATGGACGACAAAATGACTTAACTCAATAGACTTCTTTTTCCTGTCAGGTATTGCCTGTTTGACCCAAACCCCATCACCTTCAATATAGACTTTCTTTGCTCTCACTTTGTCCTGGTTATCTTCAGACCAGTCTGAAGCTGACAAGGAATCGTACTCCTCTTTTTCAGCTAGGAGTTCACCTGCCACGTCTAAAGCGTGCTGAACTGTATTCTTGGTGATATAGATTTCCTTTAACATTTCCATCACCGATACAACTTTACGATAGGGCATAAAATTAGCAAGCTTGGTCACCTGGTAAAGTAGCTCCTGAGAAAACCTCGACCTTGGTTCTAGTCCTAGCTTTTCATCAACAGGGATTCGGATGGTGTCATCTTTCTTCCATCTGCTACGTGAGAAGGTCATTTCTCCAAAAGAAAAAATAACTGTCCGCTCTTTTTGATTGATTCTTTTGTACCCCTGCGCTCGCATACTAGGGGCAATGAATTTTTCATAGTTTTCAATCATCTTCAGAAAAGCCCGTTGATTATTTTGGTTCAATTGCCTTGAAAATTCTCTTTCGTCTAACACGGTTATATCCATTTTTGTCACCTCAATCATCGCTACCGCCTATTATACCCCAAAAACAAGACAAGAAGAAAGACCTCTCCAAACGGAAGGGTCTATATTTTTATAGTGATTTTAACATTGGTTTATATCATGATTTTAATAGTGATTAAAATCAATATCTAAAGTGATAAACCTTGGTCTTTTTGGTTCTTTGGAGCGGATGCAGTTGGTAAAACCTCTTGATACATTTTCTTTAGAGATAGCTCGTGTTGACCACCTAACAATAGATTTTCAAAAAATCTATCCAGGTATTCAGGATTTTTCTTCAGCAATTTTGCATTGTCCAAAACCAGGGCATCCCTGAAGTAACGTGCATTCTCTTTGAACGGGCTATTATCAACTTCAAAGCCTAGTGAACGTAGGTACTTAATCATGAAGACCGTAACAGTTCGGGTGTTGCCCTCTCCAAACGGATGGATCTGCCAAATTCCCGATACAAACTTTTTCAAGTGCTTGACCATTTCTTCAGGTGTCTTCCCTCGATAGTCAAATTGTGACTCCTGGTCAAAATCATAGGTTAAGCTAGCCGAGATAGTTTGATAATGGTCATAGATAACGCTATCTCCCTCTAAAATCGGCTCTTTTTTAGTGATGTTATAATGGCGATATTCTCCTAAAGGGATACCTTGACTTAGAACGCCAAAGAATAGCTCTTTATGGATTGATTTTAGAGTGGTTGGGGCAAACTTGAAGGCGTTGCTTGATAACAGCTCTACAATCCTTAAAGAGACAATATCAGCTTCTTTCGTGCTATCATCGGTCTCTTCATGGTATTTGGTAATTTGGTCATAAATTTGTTGATACTCAATCTTACCTTCAATCTGCTCTTTAGCCAATTCAACCATATAGCGTGATGGCTCAAGACCGTCCACTTGCTGAAGACCAAAGCCAGTCTGCCATAAGTCAAGTTTAGTCTGATAGGAAAGGTTGGGGTTATCAATTTCATAGGTTGGTTGCATAGGTCACCTGCGTAAATAATATTTATAGATATTTTTATCATGATTTTAATAATGATAAAAATATTGACGGTTATTCTTCAGAACTCTCAATATAACTCTCAATCCAATCATCAAGGAAAGTTGATGCTCCGCTATATCCTGCTTGCTCCGCAATCCTATCTAACTTTTCTCGATTTTGGGGCTTCAAGGTGAACTGATAAGGATGTTTGGTCTTCCCTGATGGACGACCTGCTCTTCGCCCTTGTGATTTTGCCTTAGGGACTGACGGTAGTGTCTCGCCTAACGCTTTACTAATTTTGTCCTTTTTGATTTCAAAAGCCATTGCATACCTCTTTTTAAATAGTGATTTATATCATGATTTTAATAGTGATAAAAATATTGATTAAAATCATGGTTTTTATATTGATTGATATCAGGAGTTATCCGAAACGGTCTGAATTTGGATCAGTGTTTCTTCCAAAGCTGAAAAGAAAGCCTTGTGTTCGTTTCGTGATGTTTGGTCAGCCATGATGTCAATAACAGTATTGTCTTTTGATGCACGATTAAACAATTCCTTTTGAGGAATTTGACCAACAACATTGTCATCATTTTCAAGGACAGATAACAACTCTTTCGATTTTGCCGTATTATGCTTTATCATGTTAGGCAAAAAGTAGAGTTTAGCAGTAATTAGAGACTCACGGCTTGGACGTACAATTTCTGTTTTTCTGTACTCGTCAAGACGGACTTCAAGATTTTGTTTCGCTTCAAAAGCAAAATCGCTTGGCGTAATAGGACTGAAAAGAGCATGACTAACAGCGATAGCATTTCTTGTAGCAATCCCGAAGTCAGGTCTGCAATCTAAAATCACATAGTCGTACTGTGCCAGGTTCTTTGCTTCCAGGTTTTCACCTAGCCAGTCATACAGAAACATATTCTGATTAGGATTGGTTTCAAGTCTTCTTTCAGCTTCATCTAGTCTCATAGAACCTGCAATTAAATCAATGTTAGGCGCAACCGATAAAATGTTTACGTCTCCTGAACCAGTAAAGACATTAGCAACTGTTCCTGAATCCTCGTAAACGTCATAAAAGTGTGTTAGGTTGCTTTGATGGTCTAGGTCAATAAACAAAACTCTATGACCTTGACTAGCTAAATACTGACCTGTTAGAAGGGCTAAAGTTGTTTTTCCGACTCCGCCCTTGATGGCAACAAAGCTGAGTAATTTCATTTATTTTCTCCTTCAATTTTCTACACTTCTATTATAATATAAATCATGATAAAAATCAATATAAAAATCATTATTTTAATCAATATTTTTATCACTATTAAAATCATGATATAAATCACTATCTTTTTATCTGATATTTTTCACGGTAGCGCCTAAACGTTCGCTCGTTTATGCCTGTTAAGCCTGCCACGTCTTTATCAGACATTCCTGAAAGGTAAAGCTCGAAGGCGTGTTTTAGTCTGCTATCGTCTTCAGTAAAGAGTGCCTTTCTGCCCTGGTATTTGCCCTGAGTTTTTGCAATAGCTATCCCTTGGGCTTGACGTTCCTTGATACGTTCCCTTTCAGCTTGTGCCTGGTACTTGTAAAGCTCTAAAATTAAGTTGTTTAGAAGCCGTCTCAAGTTATCATCTTCAATCCCTCGAAGGGTTGGAAGGTTTAACACTTCCAAGGTAGCCCCTTTAGTTTGTATCTGATTCATGACTTCAGTTAGCTCCTGGTTATTTCTTCCAAGTCGTTCTAGCTCTGTCACAACGACTATATCCCCTTCACGGATATAGTCAAGCATGGCTTTCAACTGTGGGCGGTCTTTGCTGACACCGCTGACCGCTTCCTGGAAGAGTTTATCAACCTGTTTCAGTAGTTCAAGTTGTCTATCCATATTTTGATCACTCGTGCTGACCCTTGCATACCCAATTTTTGCCATATTTCCCCTTTCTGTTTTGCCTAACCCTATTGTCCGCCCCCTCATCCCTTTAAAATCAAGAAAACGGTAAGCGGTCAATAGGCTATACCTCATTGACCTTTTATCTTGCTTTAAAAACTAATGATGTTTGATGAACCGCAAAACGAACATATTTCATTGCTTTCGAATTTATCCCAAGGGTCAAGTCCATCGAATATCCTTGGATTTTCCTTTTCAGCATTTACTATATCTTGCTTTGTGTATCCTTCCCATTGAGTCCCAATCAAATCCTCAGGTTCAATCCATCCTCTTAATGAGAAAGCAGCTCCACAATCTCGACATTCCACTTGTAACATTGCCATTGATTTTATCCTCCTAATTCAATATTATTTTTTTGTTCTCGTCTTAATTCAGCATTTCGTTCCAGTTTTTCATACTGCGTAAAGTCCTTAACGATGCTGTCAAATTTTTCCTTAAGTGCTTTCCGCTCGATGGAAACCTCTACCACCTGCTTCTCGATTTCTTTAGGATTGACTGAAGGTGAAATGTTCAATTCTTCCAAAATTTGATAAGCTACTTTGGCATCAATCGGATTGTCTGCGTGAATATCTTCAAGCGCTGAAGCAATTTTATTGAGTCGCTCGACCTTCTCATCCAATCTATCAAGTGACTCTTGTGTTTCTTCAATCTGTCCCAGGAAGCGGTCATGTAACTCATGGAATTGATCTGAATCGGATACCCCGTGACTAACCAAGTAATTATATTCTTTGACCAACAAATCCAACTTAGAAATGTTAGGGTTCTTGGTTAAGATATATTCTCCGCTTTCGTAGGCAAGTTGATTGATAAGCGTTGACCCTTTCATGAATTTATTGCTTGCTGAATTGTCAGGATTGATGAAATAGAAAAAATCTGACTTCTTGATAAAAACATCAAAACTTCCATCCTCTTGTCTATCAACAAGGCGACTAGGAATTTTGACTGTACCTTTGTTGGCAATACCATATTGCATTTGAAGATAGATACCTGTGTCCGTCTCATGCTCGACCTGCCACGGTTCAATCTTGACCCGTATTTCAAAATCTTCTTCCTTTTCAGCTTGTAACTTGTCATACTCACTCTTGATACTTTCCAACGGATAGACGATTTCATTTTTAGCCAGGCGCTCCTCAATCTGTTCTAAAGAGTACAGTCCCTTTTTAGATAAAGTGCTGTCACGAGTATTTCGTTTTTGGTCTTTATCCAATAATTTATATTTGGCATATTTCCCCGTAAAATCAACTGCAAGATTTAACGCCTTTGCCTTTTCTTGAAAATCTGAAAGGTTGGTTGAATGCTTCAGGAGAAACTCAAGCCGTGATTTAATTTCTAACTTGAAAACATTTTCTTTTTGGTAAGCTGAATATTCTTTGTGACCGAATTGATTTTGACGGTCAAGAATTTTTGCACCTGCCAGGTCTGCATACTTGTCAGAAATTTGTTCAAGGGCTTTCTTTGTTCCTTTTTGCCATCTGAATTTATTGAGTGTGACCGAGTTAGTGGAATTGATATAAATGTGATTGTGAAGATGCCCCTTATCCATGTGAGTTGCAATGACAAATTGATGACTGCCACCTGTCAACTCAAGAGCTGTCTTCCGTCCTATCTCATGTACTTGCTCAGGTGTCAAATTGTCTTCAGGGGAAAAGGACTGAATGATATGGTGTGCCAAAACATCATTTTTGACCAACTCTTCATTATTGATTGGTCTTCCTTTTTCCAAATTGGCAAGTTGCTTCAACATCATAAATTCTGAATAAGCAGACTCAACATCAATCACCAAATTTCCTGAAACTAGCTGAGAGACTATCTTACCATCTACAACCTTCACAGGAAAGTTCAAATCAGAATCAATCAATTCTGTTCCAATAGTCTTAGCACCATCTTCAATATACTTGATACCATCAGCTAACTTGTTGACCGATTTTATCTGCTTAACTTTTGTAACAACCAAGTCAATTTACTCCCTTCTGTCTCTCATCATTTTTTCAATCATAGCCACTTCTTTATCAAAACTGTCATCCATCAACCGCTTAACTTCTGCAAGTGAAGCCTGCAAATTTTGAAAGTTTTCAAGTGTAATTTCTTCAGTTGTATTGACGTACTTTGCAAGCTGATTGATATTTGTACCAATACGATTTATCTCCGTTCTTAATTTTATCAGCTCCGAATAATCAACCGTGACAACCTCGCCTGTCAAAAGCATATAACGGGCGTAGGTGTTGAAATTTGAAAAATTATGATGCGCCATCCTCTGCTTAATAAGATCGTTTTCTTGAGGTGTCACTCGCATCTTTTTTTGAATTTGTCGGTATAATTTCTTTTCGTCACTCATTTTCTTCCTCTTTCAATTTACTTGACATCTGTGCCGTAGCCCTCTATACTTTTCAAACTGGCAAGCATAGCAAGGTGGTACCACCTTGCGAAATTTAAAAGATTTTTCCAACCCCAAATACTGGCAATTCTGCCAATTTGGGGTCGGTAAATCTTTCAAAGTTTTGGGGAAAATCCCCAATCCCCTTAGTCGTCTTTCAGACCTTAGTTGACTTCAACTTGTTGAAGCAACTCCTCTTTTAAGGACTGGTAGTCTTCATCTGAAAGAGAGTCAAGATAGGAAATTGTTTCTTGATATTCTTCAGCTAAGTCAGGGTCAATGCTTTTGAGTTCGTCCGCATCTTCATCTAAAAGGGCGATGGCTTTTCTGCGCTTGGCTTCAATAAAGCTTTCATTTCTTGTGTACGTTCCATTCTCTAAATAGAACAAGTTGAGAAGTAATGTTGTTTCAATAGTGTCATTCATGTTTTAGTCCTCCGTTTGTTTTCTGCGACTCATAAAGCCTGCGGATAATTGAGCGACAAGGTCTTCTACAGGTTCATCTCGTTGTCGCTCTTCTGCTCTTTTTTTGGAGCATCTTTCGCCTGCTCTTTCTCTTTAGGGTCAACCGCTTTTTCTTTAGATTGGTTTTTCAAGCGGTCAAGTTTTTCTTGAAAGGGATCCTTGGTCAGTTCTTTAGTTTGATACTTTTCAAGGGTTTTATCAATTCTTGAAATCAAACTATCTGCTTCTTTTTGTACAATTTTAATTTGACCTTCTAAGTCAGATAGTCCGTTAGGGTCATCTGTCCATGTTGCCAAATAGCCAAAACTGTACTCACTTGTATCTAGCCCATAATGACTAGCGACCACAAAAGCAACTGACTCAGCTTGTAATTCTGCGGTACTTCTTTTAAGAGGAGTTTCTTGTAATTTCTCCATATTGTGTAGATCAGAATGTGCCATTTCATGAAAGATTGTTTTTAGTGTTTGTTGCTCAGACATCCCTTGCTTAATCACAATTTCATTGTTGTTTACGGAATAAAATCCGTTAGAGCCTTTGGTGTCTTTGCTAAATGAAAGGGGAACACCATTAGCTTCAGATACCTCTTTAGCTGACTTGTAAAGATTGCCATAATCTTCATAAGTCCCCTCAAGTTCATAGACTGGTTTGGGTAATTCTTTTCCATTTGTCTGTGAGACATCAAAGACTGGGACAAGTTTGAAAGACATGAATGTTTGTTCATTTCCATTCTCATCTAAGAGTGGTTCATTAGTTTTAGGGTCTCGTCTTTTTAGAGTTATAGGGGCAAAAATCCGTAATGACTTTTCTCCCTTATTGACACTTCTCTCAAATTCATCCTTCCACTTTTTGAAGGATGCCACGTGAGAAGCTTCAGGGTTTTGCATTAAAATCAACTGAATATTTCTCGGTGAGTAATTGTGAAATTTACTCATTGTGGTCAAGTATTGTTTGTAAGTGTCAGACTGAAAATAGTCTTTAACGCCATCCTTCAAAAGTTGAGAAAGCCCCTTACTGTCTTTTGCCTGAATCAGTTCAGCAACGCTTTTTTGTGGTTCAGGTGAAGGTTGATTTTGATTATTTGGATGATTGCTGTCAATCGGGTTTGACCCATAACTGACCTCTTCCTGGTCTGACTTTCCGTCACCGTCTGTGTCAGCATTAAAAGGACTTGTCCCTTGAGCTTTTTCAACTTCATCAGGAATACCATCACCATCTGAATCACGTTCAAGCTCTTCTTTTCGTGCTTCCGCTTGTTTTTTCTCTTCATCTTCTCTGAGAATTTGCTCAAAGCGATTTCTAAAATTTGGTTCATTATTGTCTGCCATAGCTAGACCTCCATTTTGTAAATTTGGTTCATCTTTAAAGGGTTCAAAATCTTTATTTTGTCGCAATATATCAAGCATTGCTTGTCCATTATCTTTAACAAATTCAGGATTGATTGACATTGTTTTGATGCTGTCGTCTTTCTCAACAAAGACCCCTAATATCGTTTTTTCTTGATTTAAAGTATCCAGTTCAATGTTGAGCGTTCGGCTAGGCTTCAGCAATGTTGCAGGGAAGGTTGAGTTATCATCCGTCCGAAAAGCTAAAAGAATATCTTTATCGTCTGAACGAATAGCACTTGAAACATCTAACCGCCCCATCTTCTCAACGGAAGATAAATCATCAAAGACAAAAGAATCTGACTCAAAGATTTCAGGGAGCATAGGGAGTAATTTTGCCTTATCTCTAAAGCCAATCCCAACTGTTAAATTTGCAAAATCGCCTTTTCCTGAAGCTACGTCTTCAATGAATTGCTCTGATAAATTTTCAGCCCACTCATGATAAACAGGAGCAATCCCTGTCAAGTGCATCCAATGCCTTTTTTCAAAATCCACCTGAAGCATCTGAACGTCTTCTTTATCCTGGTAAAAATACGTGACCTTACTATCAGCCAACTCATTAAGATACCAGTCAGCCGATTTTTGAAATTCTTCAGCGTAACGATTGAGATACCTCAAATCTTTATCAGTCGCATAATGATAGCCATTTCTAAGCCCAACACTTGACTCTTTTGACCTATCAATGTTAAAATATAATTGAACATTGGCAGGAAAATCAGGTTGAGTCTTTGACTCTTCAGGCTGTGGTGCTGTCCTTGAAGGTTCGCCTTCTAAATAACCGGAATTGCGATTGATTAGTTCGCCCCCAATGTTATTAAGTGGCTCTTGACTTCGGTCAAGGGCTTTTTCTTTGCTCTCCTTCAGGTAATCATTCCAGTCCATCTTGTCCTGACTTTCCAATCTCGGGGGGAGATCTGGAGTCAATCCAATTTCTTTATTGGTCAACCGCTCAATAAAGGCGTGACCTGCTTCATCATTATCAACTGCAAGGGTAATTAAGTCCTGGTGCTTTCCATCCTTAAAAAAAGTGCTTAATTTAGCTGTTTTAGCGAGGAAGGAAGATTTTTTCTCCTGGTCAACCTCATCATCAAGTTCACCAACTTCAGACAAGAGTTCTGCCACGTGACGACTCACCGTTGATTCTTTTAAGCCATCCATCGCAACCAGGCGGACATCTTCAAGACTATCCTTGTGAAGCTCATAATAGCTCATCAAATCAATAGGAGCTTCCGCAAAGACTAATCGTTTAGGTGTTCCAATATCAACGTGCATTCCCGTCATACCATCAGAAGCCCTCATAATCTGTTTTAAGCGCCCTCTCTCGTAAAGGTCATGATTTTCCTTAATACCTTGAAGAGAAGCGCCTATAACCTCTCCTTGGTTGTCTAAACTCTTGAAAACAATGACAGGTTCATAGTAGTCCCCTGTCTTTTTAGTTGCTTGTGATAAGACGTTTTTTTCTACGAAAAAATCGATCGTCTCATCAGACAAGCCCCTGACATCCTTCAGATATTCCCTGGCTTCTATGAACTTAGTTTCATAAGGCTCAAGGAAATAGCTGAAGGGTTCTTTTTCAGGAACGTTGGTCACATCGACCACGTCAAAACTACCTTCTTCCAAGAAGTGTTTTGCTTGCTTAAAAGAAAGCTTCTCCCCTGTCAATTCTTCCTGAACGACTTGAACCATTTTAATCACATCACCGCCATTGCTACGGGCAAACCAATTGAAATAGTTTTCCCTAACATTGATAGTGAAAGAGTCATGTTCTTCCCAAGTGTAAGTATAGCTTCCTGTTCGCTGTAAACTCATGCCCAGGCTTTCTGCCACTTTTAGAATTGACAGGGCTTTGAGTTCTTCAATACTCGCCATCTATCCTGCTCCTTACCTCTATTTCTTCCTGAAGCAAGCTATCAATATTAGCTTTTAAGTAAATCAGCTTTTCCTTAGAAGGTTCAATCTCCTCAACTTCAAGCACTCCTCTATACCGTTTAGGGTAGCTAAAAAGCTGTGTAGAGACTGCTTGAAAATCTTCAACGTCTAACGTCTTAATCAAGATGCTGACAAAGTCATTTAAGACCTCCCCCTGGTTGCTCTTTCCAGTCACTTGATGCTCAAGTGCAAACTGTTTGAGTGCTTCCGCCATCGTTGGCATCTCAACGACTGAAAAGAGGGTATCAAAGTAACCTATCCCCCTCATATTAGTTGTTTGTGTCATGTTTTCCTCCTTTTCCTCAAAATACAAAAGAAACCTGGTAGGCAATCCTAACAGGTTTTCTTTTGGTTAAGCCACTTCCTCAAATGGTAATTTTACTTCTAGCACCTTTGCGCTAGTTGTTTCTATCACCCTATCATGGTTGACGTTGGCATCCCAGTCATCCATATCAGACATGGAACGGGTATAACGATACCAGTTCGTATCACTTGGACTATTCGCCAGTTCTTTAGCACGTGGATGCTGAAGAACGTTAGTTTTCTTATCTCTGAAGACATTTTGTTTAGAGATAAAGATTAAGGCTTCATCAACCCCAATACGAGCCACCTCATCAGGTGTGAGAAGGTCACGCTGAATGGTTTGAATAGACTGACTGCTTGACCCTTGCGTTCCTCTTGTTTGCGACTGATTCTTAACATTGATAGTCTGCTTACCGCTTCGCATTGAGAAATAGTTCATTGTTTCCTTATCATTCGTCCCCAAGTAAACTAGGGTAGCACAGTTATTGAATATGGTCTCCCATTGGTCTTTATAGAGTGCCTTCAATTGACTGATGGCTTGAATGATAATATCAATTGAAATCTCACGGGAGCGAACTGAAGAAAGTGTTTCCGTGAAGTGTGGGAAACGTCCAAAGTTGGCAAACTCATCTAAGATAAGTCTGATATGGAACAAGTCTTCAGGTTTGCACGTTGGATGGTTTCCCTGAATGATTTCATCTGCTGTCTTTGGTAGCTGCCTAAACATCATGGTAAACATAGTCGTTGCAATAAAGTTGAAAGACTTATCTGTTTCAGGAATAGCGATAAAGACGGCTGTTTTTTCAGTCTGCCATTTTTCCATTTCCATTGAGTCACGGGCGGTCAGGTTTCTAACTGCATCATGGTCAAAGACGGCAAAACGTGAAGAAGCAATAGATAATACAGACGTCATTGTTTTGCCTTCAAAGTTGCTATTAAACAATTCCCACTGCCTATTAGCATAGTTACCTTGTAATTCCTTTTCGAGTTCTTCAAACAGTCTTTCAACCACGCTTGGAGTATCTTCATCCTCACGCTTGATATTTCTTAAAAGGTCTGCAACCTGAGCGATATTTGGCTCATACTTCTTCAGGACTTTTCCGTCAAAGTAGAGATACCCAATCAACGCCCTCATCAAAAGCATTTCAGCCTGATTCCAAAAATCCTCACCTGTGTTATCTGACCGTTTTGTCCCTGCGATAATCGCTTCAGCAACTCTATCAATATCTAGCTCATCGTGCATATAGTGAAAGACGTTGAACTGATTAGAATTGGTCAGATTGACCAGGTCAAAGACTTTGATTTTGTAGCCGTGATCTTCAAGCATTTTTCCTGTCTCACGGACAAGAAGACCTTTCGGGTCAGTGATAACAAATGAACTATTCATTTGCATCAGGTTAGGTTTCACAAAGGTGAAAGTTTTCCCGTCCCCTGGTAAACCGACTGTCAGCGTGTTTTTGTTTAATTGACGGTTGAAAGGAAGGCGTTTATTGAAAAGCCCCATTCGTCCATTTTGGCTGAAAATCATATCATTTTCAGGCTCTTTATCCCGAAAAGAAGCTATTTCCTTGTTCGTGGCGTACCGTGCCGACCCATATTCCTCCCCGTAGCGGTAACGCCCTTTGTCGCCAACTCGAAAGTAAAACATAAGGACAACAAAGAGAGCTAAACCGCCACCATATAGACTAGCTTGAGTGAAGTTAAAGTCAATAAAAGACTTACTTGTCCAATTCTCCATCATCCAATCCAAACGGGCATTATCTATAAAGGTAACTCCTTCAGTTGCAGGTGCTATAGCATAAAGCTTGACCAACCAATGCACAGCATAGAAAAGGATAAGACCCACAATCAAATAAGGGAGAAAGCGACGTTTTTTCCGTTCTGTAACCATCTATAACCCCTTTTCATCTTTCGCGATAGCCTTCTTAGGCGATGGTGTTTTAACCTTATCTTTAGCTTTGATTTCTGCGGTAACCTTTTTCTTGTAGTAAATCAATTTTTCCTTTAAAGTCATGGTCTTTGGTGTTTTGATAAGATTTTTAGTAAGCTTTTCTGCCTTTTCAGGTTCGGTTAAATCATTGATGACCCCTTTGAAACTTGCTTCCAAGGCTTGCACGTTCTTTGCATCGATGGCAACTGTACTTGTACCGTCCTTGTTATCCATAATGGAAAATCCCACATTGTAACCTTTTAAGTATTCTTCCAAACGTTCTGTGTTCAGTTCAGAGTTCAGAAACGTTTCAAAATGTTTTGTATCCTTTGTTGCCATAAACTGATTCCAGTTGGTTTTATCCGTATATGTCTTATTTTCATGATAATGATTAAGTTTGTGATACGATTCTTCAAGTGCATAATACATTGATTTTAGAAGCATTTTGCCTGTTAATTTATATATATCGGCTACTTTCATTCCTATTCTCTCCTGATCCATTTTTATCCTCCTTTCTAAAAAAAGCACTCAAAAGAGTGCTTTTATCTTATTCCTTAATTTGAACGTTTCTTTAAGAAAAAGCTAATGACTATAGCCAATAGTCCAAAACCTGCAGATGTTAGTAATATACTTTCTTTAAGACCAGTATTTGGAAGTGTTTTGAGCTTCCCATCTTTGTCAGTAACCGAGATAGTCTTATCTTCATTAACTGTTCCCCCAACTGCTTCAGGCGCTACTACAGAACCATCTGAGAGGACAACGTTACCGTTCTGAGTGCTTACAATTGAAGCGCCTGTTTCTGTCTGTACTGGTGCGCTAGGAGATACTTCTTGAACAACTTGACCTGTTACTTGCGACGTTGTTCCTACCTGAGAAGCACCTGCTTCTACAGCGGTTTGAGCAGATACGCCAGGGTTATTTGTTGGAACTTTTACATCAGGAATTAATGTAGTTGTTCCCCCATCAATAGTTGGAACACTCACCTTATTATCTGACGTAGCATTGTCTTTTTTGTTCTTATCTTCAGAAGTCGGTGTAGTTGCTGAAGAACTGCTACTTGATGAAGCTTGTGAGCTTGAACCAGTTGCTACAGTTGCTCCAGGATCAGTTGGAGCTACAACCGAAGGCTGTTCTGAAGGTGAAGTTGGAACAGTTGTATCACTTGATGGAGTTGTTGTAGTTCCAGTATTTGGTGATACAGCAGGAACAGTTGTATCACTTGATGGAGTTGTTGCGGTTCCAGTATTTGGTGATACAGCAGGAACAGTTGTATCACTTGATGGAATTGTTGTAGTTCCAGTATTTGGCGCTACAGCAGGAACAGTTGTATCACTTGATGGAATTGTTGTAGTTCCAGCATTTGGCGCTACAGCAGGAACAGTTGTATCACTTGATGGAATTGTTGTAGTTCCAGCATTTGGCGCCACAGCAGGAACAGTTGTATCACTTGATGGAATTGTTGTAGCTCCCGTATTTGGCACTACAACAGGAATAGCTGTTTCTTTTTGTGAAGTGTTTGTATCTGCATAAGCTATTTGAGCGCTTGCTGAAGCAAGTACGACAATAGATGATAGTGTGATGATTTTAGCCCATTTTTTCATGTTTTTTTCCTCTTTTGTATTTATTTTAATATTTGTTATTCTGCAAAACCTGTAATAATAGGTTTACCTACGATTACATAGCCATACATTGATTTTTCCTCTTCACGTACAGGAAGAGTCATTCTAATCGTTTTAATTTTATTCGAGTCTTCTGTTGTAGTGATTACAAATGTAACTTGAATAATATCTTGTGATTCGGTTAGTGATTCGTAAATTGTTGATTGTGCTTGAACTCCTTTTTTGAGTTCAAGACCTTCAGTCTTCATTTCACTGCTTAAAAAATCTACAATATTTTCGCTTTTTCCAGTAAAGAAATTTGCGATAAAAAATCTACCAAAAACTTCAATTTTCCCTTGTTTCTCTTCAAGTTGTATCCGATTTTCAAGATCATTAATTTTCTTAGATTGAACTTGAACAAGAGATAGTGAAGCAATAGATGCTATTGTAATTAAACAGATAACTATTGTAAGAACAAGCGAACCAAACCTTAATTTTCTAGTTTTTACTGGCTTATCTGAGACTGATTTATTAATCAATTTCTCTGTCTCTTTTTTTTCTTCAACCAGGTTATTTTGAGATTGTTCTACGCTCTTAAGAGATTCTAACTTTTTATCTTTTTTAACAGAGGTACGCTTTTCTTTTTTCTGCTTATTTGATTTTAAAAATCCAAATGATTTTTTTCTCTTTTAAAACCAAACCCTGAGAGCGCTTCTTCCACAATTGATTCAAGAGGGAGAGATAAAGATAGGCTGTCTAAAATTATCCCCTCTTCTCCCAATTGGTCTATTTGAATAGTTATAGTTTCTCCTCTATCTTCTGCCCAAACCGACCTATCATTAATAAGAGATAGTAATTCATCCCTATTTTGACAGGTTTCTTGCTGATTTGTTTGTAGATTAATAATTCTGAACATGACCCTCACCGACCTCTTCAGAAGAATTTACCTGGTTAGAATTATTAAATGCAAAATTTTCAAATTCATCAAAAGACTTACCTGACTCAGCCATTAACGCAATGATATATTCTGCTTGAAGTGCATTAATTTTCGCTTCATACTCTTTTTCCTTTTGATTCAAGGCTCTTTTCTGTTCTTGAATTTTTTCTAACTCAGCATTAAATTTTTCAAGTTTGCCCTTCAATGATTGTGTTTGTGTCTTTTTTGGTGCCATATTTTTCTCCTTTAATTTGAATTTGAGGTGCTAGGTGTTGTCGTTGGTTTTGTTGATGAATCTGTTGTAGAACCTTCAGATGGTTTTGTACTATCCAAAATTCCATAGTCGCCTGTTTGATCTGTTAAAATAATGGATTCCATCTTATTTACTTTCATTTTGCCATTTTCATTAGTATAACTTATTCTCAGCGTCTTTTTGTTCAAAACATTTTTTTGAGCAGTGTTATAGTTTTTCTTTTCATCTAGTAAAGTATTTACATAATTTACTTGCGCTATAACTTGTAATTTGTCTTGATTGATATAAATTTCTGCTGATTTAAACTGAAAATCTACAACAAATCCTTTATATGTTTGGCTCACAGGTTCTTCTTCTTTAGCTACTGTTTGTTTATATAGACCATCAGTCATATACTCTTTATAGCGATTCCTATTCTCTCCAAGATCTTTTTTGGTATAATAGTTCACTAAAAATTCTTTTACCTCTTCCTGATTAAGCCCCTCCTTTGTCGCTGTCTGTTTACTTTCAGCGATTTCCTTTTTTTGATTGTGATCTGCTACTGTTTGTCCTATACCTACTCCAATAAATACGGCAAGGATAATCAATAATATATAACCAATAAATTTTATTACTTTTAATTTAGATGAATCTATCATAATTCTCCATTCTTTCTTCTATTTTGGCGGAATTGCAAATGAAAGGTAACTTTGATTTGTCCAAAGAGTCCAATGTATTCTATCTTGAACTCCTCGAATATTACATTCAGAAACTAGAAAGCTGCCATCTTCATTTACATGTTCAACATAAGATACATGCCCATACTCTTCAGGAGTATTCCAAAAACCACCTTGAATTGACATAACTGCTCCTGCTACAGGAGTTGAACTGTATTGCCATCCTCTGGCAACCAATCCTCTAACCCAGTTCTGTCCATCTCCTAACCAATTATAATGAGGAGCTCCTGCTTCTACTAATCGATTATACACGTACCAGGTACATTGGCCAATAGGATAAGTATTACCATCAAGACTAGCCGAAACGGTAGCTCCTGAAGGATAACTAGATATTTTAGATGAATACTCTGAAGGGAAACCCCATGAACTTTCTAAAACAGAACTTCCTCCTCTAGTGTGACCTCTAGGATTTTTGAGATACGATAAAACTTGTTGAGCATTATGTTGCCGTTCTTTTACTTTATCTCCTTCGTTCCCTTCCCAATTAACCAAGAATTTATTAGTTAAATAATCTACATCATCATTTGAATGAAGGATATTCTTTAAATGTTCAATGTAGTAAGGAGAATCACCATTTAGCATGAAGTCAAGTTGAAGTTCAAGATCATACCATTTTTTTCCTTTTTCCTTAGCATAGTTCAATAACATTGTATGTCTAATCGAACCATCACGGGTATCAGTCCATTGTCCAAGTCCAATCCCTCGATGGATAATATTTGGATATTTCCCGTGATACACTTCAGCATTCCCCATATTCAACCAGGTAGGGTCATCCCAAGAGCTAGCTGAAGCTCCCACGGGAGGATTCAGATAATCTCCTTCAGCACGTTTTGCTGTTATTGAAGATTCTGTCCAAAAGTTTCCTAGAATTGCTGAGATACCATTTAAAGTTACGCTACTATCTTGTTTTTTGAAGAAGTTGTATATATCATTTATTTTTTTACTAATATCACCGTCTAGGTTCATATCTGAAATTACTGAAGTAGTCTGATTGTATTCAACTTTTGGAAGATAGAAACCAACATTTACCCAAACCCATTCTTTCTTTTTCTTGTTTTTGAGTTTTCTATAGTAAACTTCTTGCCCTCCTACATCACTTACTTCACCAATTTCATTCCCAACTTTAATCTTATCACCGTCATTAACACGAACACGAGTTACATTCTTATAAGTAAATTCTGCCGTTTCTGATGATATAATCACATCTTGCTCTTTTACAGAAATTGTACCATCCATTACAGCATAAAGTTTTGACCCTTGATTCGCTTGCAAAACAGAACCATTATATATCTCTGTTTTTGAAACATAGCCAAACCTTTTATCAATCCGTATTGGATCTAATTTTTCATCATTTGCTTCAGCATTAAAGGGGTTTGACAAATCGTTGTAGGTTACATAATAGCCTACTTGTTTTGCCTGTTCTAAGACTTCGTTATACTCTTTCAACTCGGATTCACTCAATCTTAGATATTTATTTTCAGACGAAGTATAGATATCAGACATTGTTTTTAAATTGTCTTTATCTTTATTTAATTCTTCCCAAGTATCGGAAAGAAGCTCCCTGTAAGAATGATTTAATTCCCACCACTTTTTATCAGTATTATAGGGTGAATCTAGCTTGTAATCTTCATATTTGTAACCCATGAACATCATTATTTCATCAATATTTGTCCAATAATCAACCTTATCTGTTGATTTTTCTCTATCAATTTTTGAAATATGAGTCCAGGCTTCTGTAAGATCAAACTCATTTTGTGCTACAGTTGAACTTCCTCCACCTGTCACGACTCCTAACAGGGCAATAATCAGAACTCCTAAAAACATAATCAAGTAGGCTTTAGCTGATAAGGGATTTTTAAGAACTGCCAAGATAGGCTTCCCAACTTTTACGGCTACTTTTTTAGTAGCACTAGCGGTCTTACCTGCCTTTGAAGTTCTTAATTTCGCCCGTAAACGTTGGTATTTATTAGTAACTTTCGTTTCCCATCGATTGGCAACAGGAGTCCTGGTAAAACTACGACCACGGACAAGGTTATAGGTGCGATTTCCTGCACCATATACGACCCTAGTTGCCCCTTTACCAATCTTGACGGTATAATTGCCTAGCTTCTTAGCTTGTCTTACTTCAGCGTGTGTTCTACGGATAGTCTGACGTGCTGAAGCAATATCTTCAAGCACATCATTATCCTGAAAAGCTGAATCCACAAAATGAGAAGCCTGGTGATGAGTAACTCGCCCCAGCTTTTGAGCCTTTGTCCCACCGTTACGCTGAATGGCTTGGCGTTTCTTTGCTTTAGCGGTCTTCTTACGCTCTTTGAGCGTTTCAATCTCTTTACTAGCGACCGTCCGTCTTGCCTTTTGTTTCTGCCCCAGGTAACGCTTTTCGGCATCTGTCTTGGGGTTTAAGAGCCGAGCTTCTCTCTTTTCAGCTTGTTTATAGCTGTTTTTCGTTGTCTTGAGGTCAGACTTGGCTTCCTTGTACTCACGTTTGGCATCACGGAGATCACGTCTTGTTTTTCTCGACAACGTAACACCTCCTAAGCATCTGTAGTGACAAGCTCATAGAGTCTTGTGTGTCTTGGGATAGGATTTTCAAAAGGTACAACCACTTGACCTGCGACAATCAAGCCCGTTCCTTTTGCTTTTGGTTTTTCAATGTATCTTACTAAAGTTGGAGTTAAAGAAATGGCTTTAGAAAGAGCCAATAAGTCTGATTTCTTGTGTTTCAAGAGAATCATGAACTCACTATTAGATACCAACTTGCGCCCTTCTTCTTTGTTCATCAGGGTTTCAATATTTTGTGTGATGGCTGTGGCAATCGCCCCATATTTACGAACCCGTGAATACAACTCTGTAAAGAAGATAGCCTGGGCTTCTTCTTTGAAGAAGAGCTGTACCTCGTCAAAATAAATGCGAGTAGTGAGTTTCCCTTGGGAAGCGACAACTTGATTCCAAATATAGTCCTGAATAACCATCATCGCAAACGGCTTGAGTTTTCCTGACAAGCGTTTCAAGTTGAAGACCACAAAGCGGTTTGTAATATCAACGTTGGTCTCGTGTGCAAAGATACTTTGTGACCCTTTGGCATAGATTTCAGACTTGAGCGCTAATTCCTGGGCTTCAGGTTCTTCTTGTTCAAGCAAAACATCGTGCCAATCTGCAAGCGTTGGCGTTCTATCTTCATCCGCAAACCGTTTATAAGTTTCACGGGTGACACGGTCAATAATGGTATATTGCACGTCACCTACTTCATCAAGAATAGACTCAAAGAGCCCCATGAGAAGGTTTGACTTATCCCCGATAGGGTCATCATCTTCATCCTTCAGTTGACTCGAATCAGGCAAGTCCATCAAGTTTAGGTGTGACTTAGAACCGATATAAATATCAACCAACTGCGCCCCGAACTCACGTCCAATATCGGAATATTCATCTTCAGGGTCAACAATGATGATACGGTCTTCAGGGTTCTTCAGATAAGTTGGTATGATTTCCATGGTTTTTACAGTAACAGACTTTCCTGAACCTGAAGAGCCAAGAACTACGCCTGAACCAGTGTTCAGGTCTGCTTTACGGTCAACCGTAATCACATTGTTAGATAGTTGATTTTGACCGTAATAGAGCGCCCTCTCACTATCTGACTTCAGGTCAACGTTCATAAAAGGAACTTGTGTAGCCAAGTTAGCTGTTGTCATATCACGGATAAAGCGACGTTTCACATTTAAGAAGGTGTGACCAATAGGAAGGATGGTATTGAGTCCTTCTTCCTGGTAATAGTAACACTCTTGAAAATCAACGCCAACCTTACGTGAAGCGGTCAAGACTTTATCTGTGATACTTGCCAGCTCCTCCTCATCCTCAGCCTTGAAGTAAAGAGCAATCAAACCTGAAAAGGCTTTTTGGTCATTGTCATCAATCTCTTCTTTCCATCGTTTCGTTGACTCAGAAATTTCACGTGCTCGACCTGAGACAGCCAGATCCTGGTCAACCCCTTCTTGAGCGCCTGACCGTTGAGCCTTGACCATTTCAGCTTTGATAGTTGTATCCGCATTGTTAATCTTACGCATAAAGCTAGATGGCTCATAAGGCTCAGCATGAATCGTGATAGCCAACTCAACGCCTATATCCGTTAAACTCTTAATCAGTCGGTCTGTTAAGAAAGTTGGAAAGTTTCTAGCATACATGACTTTTGCGACCCCTTCATTGATACGGAAACGATTTTCCAAGAAATGAAGCCTGTTAGGGGCGATAAAATCTTTTGTATGTAATTCTGAAAGGGCAATATCCCTGAAGTTATAAGGGAGTTTGTGTTTGCCCAGGAGCAACTCCGCAAACACGTCAAGACGTTCTTTCCCGTCCATTTCTTCAAAGGTAATATCCATTTGAGAGTATTGATTTTCAAGTGAGTTGCCTAGCTCGCTTAAGTTGGCATCCGCTTGCCCTCGATTATAGGCTTCTGTCTTCAAGGTCACATATTTTTCAACCTTGAAATTCTTTGAGTCACTTGAAAAACGACTTTCAATCATTTCATTGTATTCCTTACGGAAATTATCAAAGCCGTCACCAATCTCATCATACTTAATTTGCTCAACAGCGTTGTCTTCGACTCTCCGATTGATAAACCAGGAGCTGATAAGTAGAGCCTGCATCAAGTGAATTGAGCGCTTCAGCGTGTGTATCAATCACGTCAATCTTTTCTTCCTGATTAGCGGATAGATAGGCGACATCACCCAAGCGATAGGTTCTTGACCATTCGTTTTTGGCAATGTGCATCAGCCCATTTTCAAATAGGCTATTGTATTTAATGGTATTTTGTGTTGAAGCCTTCAAGGAGCGTTTTAAGCGTGCCTTACGTTCCTTTTCAGCCTTCGTCAACTTCTTTGACTTTCTTCCAAGATTTAAAATCATCTTTTGTGAACTCCTCTCCTTCCTCAAATTCTGTAATAAAAGCTCGCTTCTGAACTTTTAGATTAAACATGACCTTGTCTTTGACTGCTTCATCAAAGCCTAGCCCGTAAATGATAAAGGGAGGGGCAATGAGGAGCGCCACAAGGTACATAAAAATATCTGATAGTCCCATTATGGAAATGGTGATAGTGAGTGACACCACTATCCCAATCCCAAGCATCATGACTAAAAGACGTTTGGTCATCCCAAAGGCGACGGGTCTTTCATAGTTGTCAAACTGCTTGAGGAACTCACTTCCTAATTTGTTCATACAACCTCTTTCTAGCTACAATAAAAACACCTTGCTCTGGCAAAGTGTTTGTTCAACAGTTTCAATTTTGTTAGTCTCTCATGCGTCCAATCGTTGACATGATAGCACCAATTAAAGCCACAATCAAAAGAATTGGTATCGAAGTATTATTAAATATAAGGTTGGTATTAACTTCGTAATCTAAAATCGTCCCATAGTAAATAACTCCTGCAATACTCCAAAAAATAGATAGACCAATAAACATGATTATCCAATTCCAAAGGATACTTAAAAGGAAAAATGGAGTTGCAATCAGAAATCCAATAATCATAATCAGACCTGATAAAATCAGACTAAAGAAGTTGCCAATCATTGACCAAATGGAGCGTTTCACTCGTTTAGGGGCGTTTGATTGAACTGGTGTAGGGGTTTCTACTGGTTCTTCTTGCGATTGAGGAGACAATTTGAAATGGTTTCCTTCTCGCTTGATATAGTATCGTTTTTCTGACATGAACTCACCTCCCTATAGAACTATTTTACCAAATTTATTGCTTTTTTACATGGCATTTAAAAGTGTTTTTGCCAAGCGCTGACTACCGAACAAGGCGACAATATAGACAATACTTTTTGCGATAGATGCAAAAGCAGTCGCCCAATCTCCTGATGATGCTTTAAATAAGTCATCCGTTACCAAAGCTGGGTAAAGTCTGACAATAATGACAAGCAATAACCCTTGTAAGGCGTAAGCTGAAAAGTGTTTTAAGAAGTTGATGGCTACTGGCTTTGTCTGTTCAGACATGAAGAAAGCCACAATTAGCGGAGCGACTGCCTTCAAGAGATACATTTGGAAAAATCTCATAAAGACAAGTAATTTCGCACATACATCAGCTATTAGCTCAGTAAAGTTGCCTACGATATTGACAATCTGTTTGGCTATCCATCCACTTATACCTGAAGTATCCATATCAGACTTAAATGTTTTATTCGGTAACACGCCATCGACAAGAGCAATCCCCCTGTTAAAGACAAATACGATAAAATCAAAGATTTCTGAAATGTTATAAACCAATAGAAATGCAATAGCATATCCAAGGGCTACTTCCATCCAAAGCTGAACCGTTAAGCCACCGCCCTCTTGTCCTAACCGTCTATTCCATGAAAAAACATCAAAGAGAAAGAAGGTTAGAATCAAGATTGAAGCGACTGGCAATAAAGCACCGTTAATCTTATCAGCGTATTGATTGACTGTTGAACTATACTCAGCTAGAGAATTTGTGATATTATCCATTCACTCTAGCTCCTTTCAGGTTTAGCTGATGGCTTGAAGCGCTGCAATAATGGCTTGGCAGACTGCCGCCCCGATAACACCGATAGCGCCACCATTGATCATGGCATTTGCCCCTTTTTCCTGGCGCATAGAGTCATTGTTGTTACGACCCCCAAAGAAGTCAATAATTCCTGCAAGAACCCATACAAGTCCTGTAATACCAACGACTGCTTGAACAATTTGAAAAACTTTAACTGCTGTATCCATAAGATTTAATCCTCTTTCTTTTTTGTAATTTGTAAATGTTTAATTGCATCTGCAAGGACGACCATTTCGTCCTCAAAAAGTGTGACACCCTTGCCAACTCGTGAATGGTCATCTTTCCATGACCGTATATCATATTTTGGCTCGGCATCATTCCATGAAATAATGTTTAGTTCCTTTTGCCACCCTCTGTCATTCTTTGATAGGACGGCAATCGTCTCAATGATTTTAAAGCGTATAGGCTCATTATTATCTTTTGTTGGTTGACGGTTGGACTGGATTTTCTTTTGTTGGTCTTCAAAACTTTCTTTCCAACCTTTGTCATTTTCCCAATCCGTCATAAATTTCCTCCTGTGCTTCGTTTTCTAGTGCGGTGATAGCCCGTCCCTGTAAGTCTAAGCACGTTGGTCATTCCAAATCGACATCTTCTCGCAACCAAAATTCCATTTCGTTCTATTGTGCGAATTGCGGAAAAAACGTCTTTGTATTCAATCTTTAGATCAACGTACATATGCTTTCCTGCGACATAGGCTTTTCTTGATACTGTGCCATACTTTGGTTTTAACTTCAGTATTTCACCACTATCAAGATAAGCAGAAGCACCACCTTCACGTCCTAATTGTTTTAAGTCTCTGATGCAAACGTCATTGTTTGCAAGGTCTTCAAATTTATTCATTCTTTCTCTCCATTTCGAATAAATTTAGGTTGATTTACACCCATGCTGTATAACTTCCTTTTGGTTATATCTGTATTTCTTGCGCACCGTTTATGGTCAAAACGACAAACCCGCGAAAATGCGAATTGTGACTGAGGCTAGAGTCTAGCTTTACACTCCGCCCCCAATTTTGTATCTCATAGTCACGCTGTATCAGGGCAGAGGGGGTATTCTATTGTCAATGTTCCTGGTAGTTTATCGACTTGCCAAGGTCAAATCAGATTATACTGAAAAGAAAACTATATATTTTGCTGTCTTTTTGCTTGTTGTTTCCTTATGTTTTGATTCCATTCAGCAACTATGCCATTAAAGACATACTCAGCAATCCTCTCCGAGGAGCTAGCATATTTCATATTCTCTAAAGCGTATGCATAGCGGTCATCAAAATGTATCATCGCATAATCTGCGGTAGCCTGTGAGAAGTTTTCTTTTAGTAACTGGTCATGAACCAAGTTCCAAATATAATCTCGGTCGTACTTAGTCGCCTTATCAACTTTTCGGGAAAGGTTGACTCTATTTTTTACTTCAGAATTTTGAGGGGCTTTCTCTTCTTCCTCCTCTAAACTAAACTCAGGCTCACTAAACTCAGGCTCACTAGAATCAGTATCATTAGGTTCTGAAATTCCGAAGTCTTGAATTCTGTTTTCCAGAGTTCCAGAATTCGGAATTTCAGAATTCTGGAAGTCGGAATTTCCGAATTCCGCTGGTATCAAGGGTTTAGCCTCATTTTCAACCTTTAAAGAACCAAGATAAATCAAATTTGGTTTGTTTAAACCTTGGCGAACTTCTTCGAGTAGGTCATATTTTTTCAGCTCTTTTTTCAGCTTAATAACCTTATCTTTTCCGTAACCTAACATCTCTCCAATTTCTTCAACGGTAAAGATGAAATAGATATTTCCATCAGCATCAATCCAGTTGTTTTTTACTGATAGCTCAAATCTATCCTTTAGGATGGCATAAAGCAATTTAGACTCAGCAGACATCTTTTTATAGAGTTCAGACTCAAAAAGCAACTTTGGTACACGGAAGAATCTTTCTCCGTTATTAACCTGTGCAAGTGAGATTCTTTCCATACCTAAACCTCCCTAAATCTAAGGTCACCTTTTGAGTTAAAAGCAATCAATCCAAAAGATTCTAGTTCTTTAATGTTGTCTATTAATTCTTGACGGGTTATCCCTGTCTGTTTCATCAAGAATGAAACAATCAATTCACGTGTTTCTTTTTCTTTTGATGTCATTTGTGACCTCCTGAGAATAAATGAGAAAAATCATAACCACCCGTCTAACGGGTGGTTTGCACCAGGGCTATAAGCC
>CAUVRF010000008.1:0-34238 GCA_963554245.1 uncultured Streptococcus sp. | reverse complement strand
CCTTGGCCAATTTAATCAGATTTTGCATTTCTTCCTTGGTATAATGCTCATCTGATGTCAATTTTTGACCATTCTTACCAACAATATCTGTCTCCACACGGAAACCAGTCTTAGCATGTTCAAGGATATACTTGAGTTGTTCTTCTGGACTTAAATTCTTACCTGCCAAGTGTTCCTTTAGGAAGATATAGTTATCGTTGAGGTGCAACTGCAAGTCGTTCATCTTGTAGTAAGCCATGTTGAGCATGATGTCTACAAGAGTGTCATAAGGGATAAATTTACGACCTGTATCCAACATAAAGCCACGGTGGCTGAAACTTGGGAAATCACGAATTTCGCCATTTTGTAGGTCTGTTTCTCCCATTTGAAGAAGAGTCCGAGTGGCGTAGAAGGCTCCTGTGTTTGTGGCAGCTTCGATGGTAATCACATCATTTTGGATAGTGATACCGTACCCTTCTTTACCATAACCCTTGTTTTCAACCTTTTTAAATTCGATTCGTTTTTGAGCCTGCTTGTCACCTGTTGCTAGTTCCAATCCACGGCTAGCAAGGTCTGACTGGTAGAAGGTTGCTGCCTGATCAAAGCCAGAATCACCTGTCGCAAGGACTGTATCTGAAGTGATAGAAGATTGGCCTTCTTTCCCATACCATTGTTGAACAGCTGGTGCTACTTTTGGTTTCACACCCACACCTTCGTCCTGATGTAGGCCCTTGATGACTACTTCAAATTCCTTAGTGAAAGTATGACTGTCTCTGATTTGTTGGACCATGACCTTGACGCGTTGATCTGTCAGAGGTTTATGGATGTGATTTTGAAGGTCAATTACACCTTGTTTATTGCTTCCGATGAGACTGACTTTTCCTGGTAAAGTTGGTAAGACAAGAGACTGTCCGTCTTCTGCTACAGTGAGTTCGGTTACTTGGCGGATATCCGTTACCTTACTATGGTCCGGAACGTTTGAATAAGCTCGAATTTCTTGGATACCAACGTTTCTCCAACCCATTGTGCCCGCTTGATAGTCGTTAATTTCTAACTTAAGATATTTAGCTTGAATACTTTCAGCTAGGTCAACTTTCTCATCTAAAACAGGTTCTCCAGTTTTGGTATGAGCTAGTTTCCATTGTTTTTCTCCATTAGCCCCCACATCTTCTTGGCCTGCGTAATAGAGACTCCAAGATTTGATATTTGGATCATTTTGCCCATTACGAAGACGACGATCCCAGTCTATTTCCACATGTTTGATGAGGGTAGTTTTTGGAAGAGTTAATTCAAAAGTTGGTTTTACTGCATCTCTATCTGTAGCCCAACGAGTATTGTCATCTCCGTCGATAGCCTTATCCGCAGTAAAGTTGGTACCAGTCTCATGGTTGTTTGCTTGGGCAGTAGCACCTTCGAGATGATTGATATCCTCTCTATCTTCGATTGTCTTTTCAGCTGGTTTTGGTGCGGGCGTAGCAGTTTCAGCTGGTTTATTGTCTGCCTTTGGTGTTTCAACCGGTTTGGGCGTTTCTGCTGGCTTGGGACTTGCAGGACCTGTCTCTGGTTTTGCCTCTTCACTTGCTGCAGGATTGGTTCCCTCATCAGTCGCTGGAGTTTCTTCATGACTTGCTTCTGTTGCAGCTTCTGCATCCGCCTTTTCAAGCGCAGCGGCTAAATCATCTGGTAACTTATCCAGGGCTTGAACATGAGTGATACTTCCCTCTGTCTCTGAAGGTGTTGCTGTTTCTGCCGCCTGAACCATATTGGCGCCAAAGATACTAGCACCAATCATAACGGAGGCTGCACCGATTGCAAATTTTCTTATACTATAGTGACAGCGTTTCTCAAAAAAATGTCTATCCATCTTTCTCCTATTCCTTTCATCCGCATACACGAGTAAGCGGTATCATTTCTCCTTTGAAAAAGGAGAGAACCAAGAGGTCCTCTCCGGCTGTTTGTTCCTATTTGATTCGAGATCTTTTGGACTTCTAAAACCAAATCTGTTTAGTCTTCTTTTCGTTTTGTCGTAAGAACAGCAGCAGATAAAGCGATACTCACACTTGCTAAGAAGAGGGCTACTTCTGATCTGTGCTCCCCTGTAGCAGGTAGTTTTTCTTCATCTTTAGCTCCCGGAGTTTTGGTATCAGCTACTGGACTTGGAGTGAGCGGGTACTCAGGTTTTTCAACAGTTGGAGCTGCTTGATCTCCAGCTGTAGCCAATACACCTGTGTAGGCTGGCTTTTCATTCACCAAGGCCTCAACTGCATTGACTCCACCTCTATACTCTGGAACTTCATTTGCAGCTGCTAGAACTGCATTGACTCCACCCTTGAACTCAGCTAGGTCATGAACAGCTGCTTCTGCCGCATTGACTCCGCCCTTGAACTCAGGGACTTCATGTACAGCTGCTTCAACCGCATTAACGCCGCCCTTGAACTCAGGTACATCAAGAACTGGTGGTTGCTCTTCACCCTTGCTACTTGTTGGAGCGTCTGGTTTCGTAGCAGAATCTTTTAATTGGTTGAGATAGTCTGCGAAGTAGGCAACCATTCTTTCCGTCAAGAGATGGTTATCCGTCGCATATTTCATGCTCGCCTGAACGCTAGCCACTTCCTCTTGATTGTCTTTGTCTGTTAATTTTTGAGCCTTAGCCAAAGCTGCTTCATAGCCTGACAAGTCAAGAGGTGTTTCTGCTACTTGTGGACGGGTAAAGATGAGTTCCGCTGCAGATTGGTATTTATCACCACCATCTCCGTAAGTCTTGGTACCAGTAAGGACAATTTTCTTAGCCTTGATTGTCTTGCCAAAGTCAATGTCTTTTGGTTTGTTGTTATTTGGCCAATCTGTCACTGTGAAGGTATGTTCTTTACCAGACTCATCTGTGACAACCAGTTTCACATCTCGCAAGTTTCCATTTGAATCGGATGCACGTGGAACATAACGAAGTCCTGTGATTTCAGTTGGTTCTTTCAAGACCATAGTTGCAGGCTTGCCTACATCTCCACCATTCCAAGATGTATGCCATAGACTAGACACATTACCATCAAAGGCATTCTCAAGACCTTCACCTGGTTGAGCTGGCGCATCCAAACTTTCAAAGTCTTCTGCTACCAAGGCTGTCTTCTTCTGAACCAAAGCATTCTTCAAAGCTTCAATCTTGGCAATCTCTGCACGCGCTTCTTCCACGCTAATGTCATCATCTGCCTGACTGAGGTTAAAGACCGCCTCTTTCAAAGCATCCATAGACTCTTTGGTGTAATTAGTCATGGCTACAGTTGGCAAGTAGTTCTTCAGTGCATTTTCTGTTAGCATCTTACCAGTTAGGGTAATTTCTTCGATGTGAAGATTGTCCATCATGAAATCGTTGTAACCACGGAAGTTGGCATTTCCGCCAGCATCTCCATGAGTATTGCTTGCGTTTCCAGTTGAGTAGATACCTACCCAAGTATCGCCTGTTTCTGCACCTGTCACGAGGAAGGTTGCCTTCTTGGCTTTCTTAGAATCCGTCCAAGTATTTGGCAATTCATGCATTTCCAAGTTGCTTGCTTGAGTACCACGACGACCTGACTGGAATTCTCCCTTACCGACTACAAAGGCATAGGTATTGTCTGATCCTGCTTCATATTCAAAGGTTACGCGATAAGTCTTACCTGCTTCAAAACGGAAGTTTTGTGGAATGGTTTGGTAAACCAAGTTACGACGGCTCACTAGTCCATTTGTCTTCAATGACCAATTTCCATCGATAACATCATCGACTTTCTTACCGTTCCAACCACGCTGTGTATATGGATCATGTTTTTCAGACAAGTGAGTCCGGTTGTCTTCGACACCTTCGACACCACCCACTACAAATGGGAAGATTCCTTGAGCTACATTTTCAAAGTCTTGTTTGAAGGTTCCTTGACCTGTATCATGCTTGTCTCCGTACATGCTTGAATTGTTTTCAAAGGTACGAATTTCATCAAAGTAAGTTGCTTCATCACCAGCTTCACGACTCAATGTCAGAGTAACATTTGATACGTCAGATCCAGTTGTAAAGAAGGCGTACATATTTTGGAAGTAACTTGTATCGTCAACTGTAGCATTTTCACGACGATTGTTATGAGCATAAGCTTTGATATAGTTGAGAGCGAGTGACTTATTGGTATAAGTAGTCACTTCTTTCTCGCCAGTATTCACTGTGATACTTGCCTTAGCATTACTACGGTTATCAACACCGACATAAACAGCATACTTGGTATTTGGTTTCAAGCCAGTCAGTTTCTGAGTAAGACTGACCTTGCTCTTATTACCTTGGATACGAAGCATTTCATTTGCACCCTGTGATTTGACAATTTCTGCCTTGGAAGCATCACCTGAAATGGTCCAGTGTTTCAAGGTTCCACTGTTAAATCCTTGGTCATAGATGTGCATGCCTTCGCTCCATGACATTTCAGGATTGGTTTGTTTTGAACGGTAGAGAACGTATGGTTGATTTGCTAGAAGGTCTAGGGTAATCTTGCCATCTTTTACAGTGAGTTCTTGCTCTTCTGTCTTACCTTGGTCAGTTAGCTTGTAAAGGTAAACCTTGCTATTTGCCCAATCACTAGGAAGCGTCCAAGTTGTTGCACCAGCTTGCGTATTGAAGTAGTACATTTTTTCCTTATCAGTAGGAAGTTTCTTACCATTCGCATCCCAGTTCCAAGGAGTCAAGTAAGCTGAACCATCCTGGATGACACGTCCGTTGAGTGTTACTGTACGTTCGCGGTATTGCGGGCTATTGACATCGTTTGACTTACGAGTCACAACCACTTTGTTACCTGCAGCATCGACTAGCTCAACCTTCATTTCTGGAGTCCATTTATAGGTGCTACCATTATCGGTCATAGTAACTGGTGTACCATTTTCCCATTTGCTTACAGTGAAGTGTTGGAAGTACTTAGTCATGACATCATGGGCAAAGAGGTTAGTCACGTAGCCATTGTAGTCACTTCTTCCCTGCCAACCTTCAAAGTCTTTCATGCTATAGCCACCTAGAAGTGGGTAGTTGGCTGCACCACCGTAACTTCTGTAATCCCCAACCCAAGAATCTTTTTGGTGGTTGCGGATAAAGCGCGTGATGGCACTGTTGATACCTTTATTAGTGTAGCCACCATAGGTCAAGTCAGCTGCCCAGTGTTGGAAGGTAGAGTCGTATTCACCACCATGGCCCCACTCAATCGCAAAGCGCCAGCCTTGTTTGTTAATTTCTTTAGCAAGAACGTGGGTAGCCCAGGCACCGTTATCACCTGATTGACCATTGCCCCATACGTCCACATAGATAAAGTCGAGACCTTCACCAAGTTTTTTCTTCAAGTCTTCCCAACGAGCCAAACGTCCATGCGCCAAGTCATAAGCAGCATCAATGTTGATACCTTGGTCTAGCCAGTTCCAACCATAGCTGTAGCTTCCATCTGGATTCTTACGAAGAATATTTTCGTTAAAGTATTTAGACTCAGGATAGGTCTCAGAAGCGTTCACGTGAATACCTAGATGAGCTCCATATTTCTTCGCTTTTTCAATCAAGGTCTTGAAGTCTTCGACACCACCAATACGTTTACCAATATCAGCATAATTCAAGTGACCAGAGTCGTGACCTTCACTACCATATCCTTTAAGGAGAACACCTTGCCCAAGACCATCTGTGTGAAGATTGATTTTCTTGATACCATCCAAGGTCATGAGGAACGGGTTTTGTGCTTGTGAACCAAAGTTCATCGCGATACGGTAAGCTGTAATATCCTTAACTTTTTCCCAACCTTGAGGGTTGTTCATAATGCTACGATAAGCAATGGCACCATCTTGCCAATCGACTTTATTGTCTGCATTGGCGTCTTCGGTGATAACAACCTTGGCACTTGGAAGTTCCTTCGTGTATTCTGGGAAGACAATGCCCTTATAAGCTTTTTCCCATTGCCATTCAGAGCTATGAATTCCGACATAGTTGGCATTTCCAACTGTTTCTTTATAGGCTGTCAAACGAGTCCAATCATACGAACCACCACCGTAGCTGTTTTGAGAGTTGCTCCAAACCCCTGCAGCAAGCTTATCTGTAGAAACGAATCCATACATGTAACCCTTAGCCAGATCCTTCATTGGATTGGTTACATCGATATGATCATCTCCGCTAACATGGGTATTGTTTGACATGGTTGCCCCATCAAACTTAGCACCAGCTTGATCACTCGAAACAGAGACTAAAGCATTGCCAAGGAAACTAATCGTAGAAAGCAATTTTCTTTCGTCATCAATCTTTTGACCTGGAGTGACTTGATTGTGGTTGACAATCTTGGTCACATCAAAGTGCAATTGATTGTCCACAACTTGCAAGCGTACTGTCATTTCCGCATTGATAAGATTAGCATCATCGCGAAGCTTCATCAAGTACTCTGCTGTTGTTTCATTGATTTTCTTATAAGTGACTTCAGGGGTGACTTCGTGTTTGTTGATAAATACTTTATTGAATTGTTGGACTTGTCCTGGCAAGGTATGCCCGTTCAAACTATATTCTTTAATACGTGGGAAGGCTTGGTCAATCACTGCTTTGAGGACCTTAGACTGGATCGTGTCATAAGTCACCTTGCTATCATCAATTTCAGGACCTGTTTCTTTCTGGGCAGGAGTATCATCTGCTTTCACGCCTTCTTGATTGTCTGTTTTAACGCTGACAACTGTACGCTCATTGCCATAGGAACCAGCTTTTAGAACGATTTTCTTCTCATTTTTGAGAGTTTCATTAACAGCTGCTGGCAAAGTGACCGTATCAAAGAGTTTCTCATCATTATTCGTTGCATTGAGTTGTCCATCTGACTTGAGGGTAATTGATAGGCGATTAATTGATCCTGTCTCAGGCGCTGCTACACGCCCCCCCTTATACCAGGTGCTATCGGTTGGAGATTTATACTCCCAGAACCAGCCATCTTTGTCATAACCAACAAAAACATTGTTCTTGGTATCTTTAAATTTCAAGAAGACACCAAAGCGTGATTTGCCCTTTTCAGAATCATCTTTGAAGGTTAAATCAACCGTTGCATTTCCATTAGCATCAACTGTCAATCCTTGTTTTTCAAACAAGGCTGGTTTGCCATCATTGTCATTTTGGGCCGTTGAAGACAATTGATTGTAGCGAACACCCTTTTCTTCACGAATAGTGACTGTTCCTTGTTGCTCTTTATTCGCTACTGTTTGCCATTCAGGAGTTACTGTCTTAGGTGTTTCAGGTTTAGCAGCTGCAGGTTTATCCTCTTTTGGTTTTTCTTCAGCCGGTTTTTCTTTCTCTTCCAAGTCGGCTGGTTTCACACTTGAAATTCCCTGTATGTGGTCTTGGATCCATTTTAGTTGAGCTGGTGAGAAGAGAATGCCGCCGCTCCGTTTTCCAACTACACCATTTTGGTGCACACCGACCAGTTTTCCTTCTGTATCAAAGATACCGCCACCACTAGCGCCCGGTTTTCCTCCTTGGTAACCAATCCCTTGGACACCTTCTCCGTATGGTTCCGCAAAATCAACTGTAGTATTGACAATCGGATTCAATTTCCCTTCTGGATAACCAAAGACATGGAGTTTATCTCCAATTTTCTTAACTACTGGCTTTTTAGTTACTTCAACAGGCGTATTTTCTAGAACTGTACGTAATCTCACTAGGGCCAAATCATTTTTGAAGCCTTTCAGGTAGCCTTCACGATCCCAATGAATGATATCTTTCTTGCTAAACTTGACATCTGGCAATCCTGGATATGAGATGCTATAGATATCTCCATCCCCTTGGTCATTATCCACAACCTTACGGATATTGCCGTCTTGGCTATCCTTGATAAAGTTATGAGAAACCGTCAAGACAAGGTCTTTAGCAATGACAATACCGCTACCTTCTCCTGATGGCGTCTTAATCTTAACAGTCGCGCCGTAGTTTAATTCCCCATTGGTAGTCTTAGCCACATCTTCTGGGACGAGCTTCCCAGTATCTTGGGCCAATTGATCCTTGTCAACTTCACGCCCATTATCTTCAGCTTTCTCCAACTTATCTTCTAATTCTTTTGGCAAATTGCTTTGCTTTTCAGACTTTTCTTTTTCTTGAGCCAACAACTCTTCTTCTGTTTGAGGACCTTCAGTAGTCTCAGCTGAACCAGGATTCTGAGCGGCAGCTTCCTTGTCAAAATCGTGCCCCTCATCACTAGCCTTCTTATCCAAATCAGCTAGTTCACTCGGCAAATTATCTGTTGAACCAACTCTTGCTTGATCAGCCAATACTGGGCTAGCCGCGAAGAAAGTCGCTCCAATCATCACCGAAGCTACTCCAAGCGTAAACTTACGAATACTAAACTTACAGCGTTTTTCAAAAAATTGTTTATCCATAAACTCCTTAATCCTTTCACTTTACAGTAAGCGTTTACATTTCTTTTTTTAAAAATACTCCTTTCTCTGAAAGTACCGTGCTTAACTGTCATAAATAAAAAAATAATTATGCTTTTAATATAACAAATAATATCTAAGAAAGCAATAGGAAAAAGGAAAATTCGCAAAAATTTCTCAAGACACCCCCAAATTTAAAAGCTCGCTTTAAAGATATAAAAAGGACTTAGCATCCAAGAGGAATACTAAATCCTTTCTCATATCCTGTAAAATTATTTTACATGGTTTGCGAGGTCTTCTTGAGCCTTCTTATTAGACTCTTCTTTTTCTTTCAACCAGTTTTCTTGAGCTTTTTGATACTCTTCTGTTGTTACCGCCTTATCTTGCACATCTAGGTATTTATACAAGAGGGCTTCGCTCATACCCTTGTTACCAGAGTATGCAAACGGAAGTGTAAATGGTACCATCTTAGACAACATTGGACGACCAGTTTGAGAAGTTGTTGGGATGAGCAAGGCACTGTCTGTCAACCAAGCTTGGGCAGCAGCATATTTCTCATAACGTTTTGAAACATCAGAAGTTTCTTCACCAGCTTCCACAACCATTTTTTCGTAATCTTCTAAACCAACTTGCTTAGCCGCAGCGTTGTTTGTCCCAGAATCAAATCCTAGATATGTTTTCGTATTTTCTCCTACAGAAGGCTTGATAATATCAAGATAAGTAGATGGATCGATATAGTCTGGAGACCAACCCACGTTATCTGAGATATCCCAGTCTTCTCCAGCCGCAGTTTCAGCGAAGTAGGTAATGTTTTGAACATCATCTTTTTGGAGCTGTTGGATATCGACAACCACATTATCAGATCCTAAGTTTTCTTCAACTGACTGTTTAAAAGATTGGACACGTTGAACTTTTGTTGTATTGGTTTGGTCTACAGGCATGTCCAAGTGGATTGGGAATTTCACACCTTCTGCTTGGAGAGCTGTCTTAGCTTTAGCAAACTCTGCTTTGGCCTTATCCGGGTTGTAGAGTCCATCTTGAGCATCATCCAAGTTCACGTTGCTCCACTCGTCACCATAAGTCACCAATTTTTCTTTGACCATTTCGCCAAAGTTCTTTCCATCTGCCTGTACAAATGTAGGAGGAACAAACAAGTTACGAAGCAGTTTAGTTGCCCCGCTTGCACCATTTACTTGAGCAGCATAGACCGTTCTATCGAAACCAAAAGCAAGAGCTTGACGGAAGTCCTTGTTTAGAAGAGCTTTCTTGGTTGATGTTTTTTCTTCATCTGTTGTCTTAGAAGTGTACTTATAAGACTGACGATCGATATTCGTACCGACCAAATAAGTAGTAGAATCTTGTTGTGTATAAACAATATTGTCTTTAAATGCCTTTTCAGTCTCTGGGTAGCTAGCGCTTGTTGGGAAGAGACGAGCCATTGTAAAGCTACCGTCTTTGAAAGCTTCAGTTGGCTTATTAGTATCTTGACCATCCCAGAAGGATAATTTCACTTTATCAAGATGAACATTGTCTTTGTCCCAATAGTTTGGATTCTTTTCGAACTCGACTGATGATTTGGCTACGATTGATTTGAGTAAGAATGGTCCATTATAGAGAATGCTACTTGGGTCCGTACCTTTAGCAAAGTCATCCCCTTTAGAGTTCAAAAATTCTTCATTAACAGGAGCCAGAACACCCATTGTTGTCTTAGAATTCCAGAAACTTTCTGGCTTGTTCAATGTGTATTGAACGGTATAATCATCAAGAGCTTTGATTCCTACTTGAGAAAAATCTGTAATTTCTCCTTTGACATAGGCATCCAATCCCTTGATAGATTCCTGAACCAGGTAAAGACCATCTGATTTCTTATCAGCAGCATACTTAAGACCAGTTACAAAGTCTTGAGCTTTAACTTCTGCATACTCCTCACCTTCAGATGTATACCATTTTGCATCCTTTCGGAGTGTATACGTATAAGTCAATCCATCCTTAGATACAGACCAATCCTCAGCCATAGATGGTACAAAGTTACCATAGCGGTCATTTTCAAGCAAGCCATCAATAACGTTACTAGTAATATTTGCTGTAGCTGCCTTACCAGTTGTCAAATAGTTTAGGTTATCAGGATCCGTTTCGTAAATGTATGAGAATGTTTTCTCACCTTTAGCATTTGAACTTGATCCAGAGCAGGCCGCAAGAGTCGCAGCTGCCAATAACGTCACACCCGCAAGGGCAAGTAGTTTTGAACTTTTCATTGTTTTCTCCTTTAAAACTTTCACCCCATTATAGTCCCTTTTCAGAAACATGTCAATAAAATTTTCAGAATTTTTGAATTACTTTGGTAAATTCTGAAAAATAAGTTTTCTATTATAAAATTATGATTCTCTAATACTATATTTTTATATCTTAAACCAGCAAAACAAGGGCCGAAAATCAGATTTTTTATCATTTTTTTGCTATGATTAGATAGAAGAAAAGTTAAGGAGAAGACAATGATATTAATTACAGGTACAAATGGTCAACTCGGTACCGAACTACGTTATTTACTAGATGAACGAAATGTGGACTATGTTGCAGTGGATGTGGCCGAAATGGATATCACTAATGCTGAGATGGTTGAGAAAGTCTTTGCCGAGGTTAATCCAACTCTGGTCTATCATTGTGCAGCCTACACTGCTGTTGATGCTGCAGAAGATGAGGGAAAAGAACTGGATTTTGCCATAAACGTAACTGGAACTGAAAATGTAGCCAAAGCCTCTGATAAATACGGAGCTACTCTCATTTATATTTCAACAGACTACGTCTTTGATGGAAAGAAACCCGTCGGACAAGAGTGGGAAGTCGATGACCTACCTGATCCGCAAACAGAGTACGGGCGTACCAAGCGAATGGGTGAGGAACTTGTTGAAAACCTTACGTCACAGCATTACATCATCCGCACTGCTTGGGTCTTTGGAAATTATGGAAAAAACTTTGTCTTTACCATGCAAAATCTAGCCAAAACCCATAAAACGCTCACAGTAGTCAACGACCAACACGGCCGTCCAACTTGGACACGTACCTTGGCTGAGTTTATGACCTACTTGACTGATAATCAAAAAGAGTTTGGCTACTACCACTTATCAAATGACGCAGCTGAAGACACCACTTGGTATGACTTTGCTGTCGAGATTCTTAAAGACAGTGATGTCGAAGTAGTACCAGTAGACTCCAGCAAGTTCCCTGCTAAGGCTAAACGTCCCCTCAACTCAACCATGAGTTTAGCCAAAGCGAAGGCGACAGGTTTCGTCATTCCAACCTGGCAAGATGCCCTTAAAGAGTTTTATAAACAAGAAGTAAGAAAATAAAAGATTACGACATACATAAAAAGCAAGATACCATGAGGTCTCTTGCTTTTTAGTATCTGATTAGTTAATCACTTGTTGTGTTTTAGCATAGTTAGCCTCTACCGCTTCTTTTTCAGATTTCCACCAATCTTGGTTGTCTGTATACCATTTGATGGTCTCTTTGAGGCCTGCTTCAAAATTGGTAAACTCTGGCTTCCACCCTAGTTCATCACGGAGCTTGCTGGCATCAATGGCATAGCGAAGGTCGTGGCCGGCACGATCTGTCACATGGTCATAAGCATCAGCTGGCTGTCCCATTTCCTTGAGAATCAGCTCCAGAACTTCCTTGTTGTTCTTCTCGCCATCAGCACCAATCAAGTAAGTTTCGCCGATTTGACCCTTGGTCAAAATCGTCCAAACGCCTGATGAATGGTCATTGGTATGAATCCAGTCACGGACATTCTTGCCTTCACCATAGAGTTTTGGCTTGATACCGCTCAAGATATTGGTGATCTGGCGCGGAATGAACTTCTCGATGTGCTGGTAAGGACCATAGTTGTTTGAACAGTTCGAAATAGTCGCTTTGACACCAAATGAGCGCACCCAAGCTTTGACAATCAAGTCTGAAGCTGCCTTGGTTGATGAGTAAGGTGAGCTTGGATTGTACTTGGTTTCAGCCGTAAATTTCTCACCTGGACCTTCTCCATGACCTGGCAAATCTTCACGTAAAGGGAGATCTCCATAGACTTCATCAGTCGACACATGGTGGAAACGAATGTCGTATTTACGTGCTGCTTCCAAAAGTGTGTAAGTTCCGATGAAGTTGGTGTGGATAAAGGGACTCGGGTCATTGAGCGAGTTGTCATTGTGGCTTTCTGCCGCATAGTGAACGATAGCATCCGCTTCAGCTGCCAGCTTATCTACCAAGGCTGCATCAGCAATATCTCCAACAACCAACTCAACACGATCGCCTAGAATTTCTTCAATATTAGCACGATTACCCGCATAAGTCAGCTTATCCAGTACTGTCACATGAACATCTGGAAAGTTTTTGTAAACATAATGAACAAAGTTAGAACCGATAAAACCAGCCCCACCTGTCACGATGATATTTTTGTATTCAGTCATTTTTATTCCTTAACTTTTTTACAAATCTTCTTTTCTTAGTGGTTTGACATCCTTAAGTAGGGGATGATTTTTATCAGCTTCTGAGACTTCTGCTGCTTCTAGGTTTTCCCACTCAATGCCCAAAGCTGGGTCTGCATAGTTGACAAAAGCATATTTAGGCTTGAGTTCAAGTGCCCAATAGTCATTGACCAGATAGCTATAAGAAACTGTATCCGAGAGGACTTGGAAACCATTGGCTACGCCGCGAGGGACAAAGATTCCCTTACTTGCATCAATCTCGGTCTGATAAACATTTCCAAAAGTCTCACCTTCACGTAGGTCAACCCAAGAACCCAAAACTTTCCCATTGTCTGCTACTGAGATATACTTGTCCCAAGGTTCGGCATGGAGGCCTCGAAGAACATTTTTACGAGAAAAGCTGACGTTATTTTGCAGTTTCCCTTCAGCAAAGAAGCTTTCAGGAAAGCCAAGTGGCACCATCTTTTCCTTCTGGAAATTTTCCTTAAACCAGCCACGATTGTCGCCATGAACTGGAATGTCAAACTCTAACAAACCTGGAATGGCATCAATCTTGCGCACTGCAAGTGTTTTGCCGAAAAAATTATCTGTCATCTAGATTTCTCCAATCAAACGGAGCAAGTACTGTCCGTATTCATTCTTTTTAAGGGGTTGCGCCAACTTCAGCACATCTTCATGGCTGATATAACCCATTCGGTAGGCAATTTCTTCCAGATTAGCAACCTGAACATTTTGCATCCGTTGAACCGTTTCGATATATTGGGAGGCCTCTAACAGACTCTCATGCGTCCCTGTATCTAACCAGGCGAAACCACGCCCCATAACCTCAACAGACAAATCCCCACGTTTCAAATAAGCATTATTGACATCTGTGATTTCCAACTCACCACGTGCGCTTGGTTTGATCTGTTTGGCAATATCCACAACATCATTATCATAGAAATAAAGACCTGTCACGGCATAGTTAGAGCGAGGATGCTCTGGTTTTTCTTCTATGGAAATGGCATTCATGTTTTCATCAAACTCGACCACACCAAAACGCTCTGGATCCTTCACTTGATAACCAAAAACAGTCGCACCCTTCTCTTTCTGGGCTGCCTTTTGAAGCATTCTGCTCAAACCAGGTCCATGATAGATATTATCTCCCAAGATCAAAGCAACACTATCGTCACCGATAAATTCTTCACCGATAAGAAAAGCCTGAGCAAGTCCATCTGGACTTGGCTGTTCCGCATAAGAAAGTTTAATCCCAAATTCGGAACCATCCAAAAGCAAGTCCTTAAAACGGGGCAAATCCTGTGGTGTTGAGATAATCAAAATGTCCTTAATCCCAGCCAACATAAAGGTTGACAAAGGATAGTAAATCATGGGTTTATCATAAACTGGCATCAGCTGTTTTGACGCAGCTCGAGTAAGTGGGTACAATCGGGTACCTGAACCACCCGCAAGAATAATACCTTTCATAATAGGCTTCCTTTCTAGCTAATTACCTATCCTATATTATATTTCATTTTGTCTCAAATTCCCTAAGGAATTTACTTCAATTTGGATAAGGCAGCTTTTAAATAGGCTCCGTCTCGAAGAGCAGCTCCAACTTTCCTAGCCTGTTCTGAAAGTTCCTTATAATCTTGAAGTGTCAAATCATCTAGTACTTTTTGGAGGTCGTGTAGAGAATCAACTGCTAGACCACATTGTTTATCCAGAACAAAATGTGCGAGAGCCGACTCTTTCCAGACTACGACAGGAAATCCCGAAGCCAAATAAAGCGACGCCTTATGAGAGTTGTTATAGCGAAGGTATTCACCAAAGACGCCACTACAGGTTTCAGCGCTATCACCATCCCAGACAAGCCCAAAACCACCCTCAAGTGCTGCAGGAAGCTCATCAGGTAAGAAAGACCCAAAGTAAGTCTCATTCGCAAGAGATCTGCTCTCGTCGAAACCAACACCATAAAGGTTATAAGCAGGTTCTTCAGGAAGAGAGTAAAGATATCCAGCTTTTTCTTGGGCTAAATTCCCTGCTACAATGATTGGCAGATTCTTAGTTAGACCTGTCTTCTCTTGGAAATTTGGAATCAAATAATCGAAAATGCCTAGGCTAACAATCTTATTTTCCGCAATTCCTTTATCCACCAAAACAGATTTCATGATTGAATTGTGGGCGATGATCCCATCAGCTGCACCAAGTAGACCTGATTCTTGAATTTGAATGCGAATCTTATGTTTCAAAGGGAAATCCTCAACATTGACATAACGAAGAGCTTCTAAATCATGGATAATAAAACTAACTTTTACACCTTTTTTTTGAACTCTTTTTACATGATGAGTTGTGAAAAAGCTGTGATGAATCATTGGGAACTGGATAAATAACTCATCTCCCTTTTTAAGTTGGCTCAAAGTCTTACCAAAAGCTTTAGATTTATGAAGTTGTGCTTTAAGTGTACTCATCTCGTACCAATTATCAACCGAAAGAACCAAGGCTTGATAGCCCTCCCTCTTTACAATTTCTTCAACATCATTACGTGCCTTGTTACCCGCATTTTTTACATTATTATCGTGTAAAAATTCTTCTTTTAAATAGTATTTCATCTCTTATTTCTCATTTTTCAAAAGCTGATTTTTCAGGATAGCGTTCTTTCAAGATTTCCTTAAAACGAATGATATTCTCCTCTTTAAAGTCAACATCATCATTCACACAAAGCAGTTTTTTATGTTTATCTTTAAAGATACTCTCTAACCTATCAACTTGATTTATATCTATCGTCTCTCCAAAATTCTTTGACATAGGATAAAACTGATTACTTTCAATTTGCCAATGCTGACAGATGTATTGATTAACATCCACTCCATAGTCTCTAATTTTATTTCGTGACGTTTTATCTAATGTTTTTCCCTCAATTTCCCATAAATGTGCCAAGGTACTCTTTTTCATCGGAACAGGTAAATGCTGGTTCACGTATCCCGTCGGGCCCCATGGCAAGAGTAGCAAGTTTTTCAAAACCAAAGACCCATAACGGTAATTAAAGAATTTCCAAGGTGAAGATTTTAAGGCTTTTTTATTAGGAAAATGACGATAAATTAATTCAACATTATTGTGATAAGTATTCGTAAAAGGTGACCAAGGAACCAAAGTATCATATACAGCTAAAAGTTTGGGTTGTCCATTCTTATAAAAATCCGAAGGCTGGCTATCCCTTATTAAGTACATATCATCTTAAGTACATATCATCATTAAAATAGAGATAGTTCTCCGACAACCCTTCAATACGATGAAGATTAAGCTCAATAGCTGCTGAATTATAGGTCGGTAGGTATTCTTTAGGGATAAATTCCTTATGCGTAACCAACCTCAATTTGGGGTGAGCCAGGTTCAACCATTCAGGTTTCTGACCATTGGTAATTAGAAATACCTTATTGACCCAAGAAGCATGTTTTTCAATCATACGGAACCAATGATTCAATGTTCCATAATTACGGTATCTCATGTCGCTATCAATATGATGATCCGAACCATTAATTTGCCCTGCAACTATTTGCTTTTCACAGATAAATTCTGGATTGCTCCCATCTACCCATAGTACCACTATATCAATTTTCTCTTGTGTCATTTTATTCAAATTCTTTTTCAACGACTTCAAGAGCACGCTCAATAACGACATGCATGTCGTAGTATTTATAGTCTGCTAGGCGCCCACAGAAGATAACGTTGACATTTTTCTTAGCTTCTTCTTGGTACTTGGCAAACATAGCATTGTTTTTAGCATCATTAATTGGGTAGTATGGCTCATCCCCACGTTTCCAGTCAGCTGGGTATTCGCGCGTGATGACAGTCTTTGGTTGGGTTCCATACTCGAAGTGCTTATGCTCAATGATACGAGTATAAGGAATCTTACGCTCGGTGTAGTTGACTACAGCATTACCTTGATGATTTTCCTCATCCAAGATTTCGTGTTCAAAACGCAGGCTGCGGTACTCCAACTCCCCATGCTTGTAGTCAAAGTACTGGTCAATCATTCCTGTAAAGACTACTTTTTCCGCTGATGCTTCAAGCTCTTCACGATTGGCAAAGAAATCAACTCCAAGCTCTACTTCTACATCGCCAAGCATGTTTTCAATGATGACATTGTAACCACCGATTGGAATACCTTGGTAACGGTCATTAAAGTAGTTGTTATCAAAGGTCAAGCGGACTGGAAGTCGTTTGATGATAAATGGTGGAAGGTCTGTTGCAGAACGTCCCCATTGTTTTTCCGTATATCCTTTGATCAACTTTTCATAGATATCCGGACCAATCAACTTGATTGCTTGTTCTTCCAAGTTTTTAGGATCAACATCCTTCATGTCAGCTGTTTGCTCCGCAATCTTGTCCTTGACTTCTTGTGGAGTCTTGGTCCCCCACATAGCATAGAAGGTATTCATGTTGAAAGGAAGATTGTAGAGGCTCCCCTTGTAGTTAGCCACCGGTGAGTTGATATAGTTGTTAAACTCAGCGAATTGGTTGACATAGTCCCATACTTTTTTATTGGACGTATGGAAAATGTGGGCACCATACTTGTGAACATTGATGCCTTCAACCTCCTCACAGTAGATGTTCCCACCGATGTGATCTCGCTTGTCAATCACTTTTACTTTTTTACCACGTTTTGTGGCTTCATGTGCGAAAATGGCACCAGACAAACCAGCACCAACGATAAGATAATCGTACATATTCTTCTCCTTAGTTTTTCATTAACTGTTGCTTCAAGTCTTTCATATCAACGACACGCAAGACAAAAATTAAAATAACATAAATAATAGCTCCCACAAAGCTATCTACTGCTACATTTGCCATAGGTTTAAATTGGACAAACATCTTAAAGACAAAGAGCCCAAGATACATGACAACTGATGCTAAAATGATTTTAGACATAGCTGGAAGGATAGACACATCTTTCATAAATCCCCTTGAAAATTTCAGTTGGATGACCCATACCAAAGCCTCTGTTAAAACTGAAACAATAGAGGCTCCGACAAAACCAAATGGAGGAATTAACAAGAGATTAAGTCCCACACTGACAACTGCCGGAATAGTCGTAGAGAGCATAAACTCACGATGTTTATTGTGTGGAATCAAAATCTGAATCCCCATAATATTTGTCCATCCGATGAAGAACATCCTAAAGACCATGATGGCAATAGCAAGATAAGCCTCTTGAAAATCTTTCCCTAGGAAGAAACTCACAAAGTCCTTATTGACAATCAAGAGACCTGCTATAATCGGGAAAATTACCAGATTATAAATCAAGAAAGAAAGTTCATGCATCTTGTTAACAGCCTTATAATCACCACTAGATAGGAGACCAGATACCCTAGGAAGCATAACACTTCCTAAAGAAGTTACTAGAGTTAAAAGAATATTGATAATCTTCAATGCTTGATCATAAATACCGACATCATTGGTAGATGACAAGGCACCTAGCATCGTACGATCCAAAGTCACGTATAATGAAATGGCAACCTGCGGAAGAAAAAGCAAGATAACAGGCTTGAGATGTATCCTAGCGTAAGCCAAATCAAATTGAGGATCACCAATATAAGATCTGGCTGGTAACCACATACTCAATTGGCCAAGCAATTCGAAGAAGGTCAAAAGGAAAACATAAAGATACAAATCACCAGGTGTTTTCACAAATAGAAAAATAGAAATAACTCCTAAGAGCTTTACCGTTGTATTCCTTGCAGTAATACGACGAAAATCTTCCAATCCTTGGAATAACCAAGAAATATCCATTCCTTTTGATATCAAACTTAGTCCTAAGATATAAGCCACCATATTTTGCATGCCAGGAAAGAATAAACACAAAAGCGTATACAAGGCAAGGGACAAAATAGTCGCTATCAATTGAAGAGTATAAATACCCCAGAAATTTTTGCGAATATCCTTACGATGTGCTGAAATCTCCTTGGTTCCATAATTGGCAACACCTAAAGTCGCCAAAAGAATAAAGTAGGTCACAATAGAGTTAAAGTAACCATAAGTACCTAAATCCTTTGAACTGAAAATACGAGTAACATAAGGTGTCGTAATGATCGGTAAAACAATGACCAGTAATTGATAGGAAAGATTGTAGGCGTAATTTTTTAAAACTTTCATAAGTATATGACTATGTTTAATCTTTCTAAATAATATACTCCTGCTTCAATTACAAAAAATCTTTATCAGTCTTCATCACAAAGAGTCGACTAATCAATAGGATAAGAGGGGAGTAACGAAGAACGAGCATTTGTGGGTCAAACATGCCATGAATAACCATAACTCCCAAACAAGCAAGAATAATGTCTTTTCTATTGACCACAAAATAATTCATGACACAGGTTAGTGCAGCTAACATAAATACACTAACTGCTAATCCATCAATAACAAGTAATTGCACAAATGAACTATCGATAAAATTATAATTGCTTGCATAATTACCGAAGATATCCAAGGTGGTAAAGGAGATAGGGCGCCCCAATAATGAAACTCCAAAGTTTCGGAAACCTTGAACACTAAGTCTTAGACGGTTATGAGTAAGCTGATCGACAAGGTGAAATAAATCACCAGTTGAATAGAAACAGAAATAAAGAGTAATTGCTAATGCAAGAATGAAAGCATATTTGGCTATACTTGTCGTTATAACATTACTGTTTATGAAATCAAATTTAAATAGCTTAAGACTGAATAAAGCATAAGTCAATATTAAGAGACTAAGATAAAGAGGGCTTGTGGTCGAGGTCTGTTGATACATATAAATGGTAGACATCAATAAAGCTAACAATTCAAGGTAAGAAATCTTCTTCCCTCTAAACATAAGATAACTACATAATGCAAAGAACATACGTTGAGAAGCAAAGGAAACATAGCTAAATCCAAAACTATAGCGATAACCAGCATCTGCACTCATCAACATATTTGAAATAATTCCCATCTTACTAGCCAAAATAGTGACAATGAGAACCGAGAATGTCGCTAGGGAGAAGGTACCTAATAATTTCTTGAACTCTATATCCCTAGCTGAAAATACTAACAGTAAGACGTTTATATCAGGAAGACCATCACGATTTTTTGACACAATTAACATTGTAATGGTAAATAATAAGAGAACTAATAATTCCTTCAAGTGGAATCTGAAATAATTAATTGTGTTAGGAAGGTTAATAAGTTCTTTTATCGCAATCATTACTAACGTAAAATAAAGTAACATACGATAAAGTGCCAAGAAACCGTCTAGTCTAACGAAATAAGTTGTAGTTACCAGAGATGCAAATAATACCCAAACAAAGAGTGTAAATAAATAGATTTTCTCTGAAATAAAGCGACTGCTATTCACAAGTACTTTCCATACCTTTCAATTATTCTTATTAATGTTGTAATATCATTTGCATTTTTTTGAGGTAAATCAAAACAATATACATTCGACATCTTAACAACATTTTTATGAGAGGATTTAATATTGAAGAATCGTTCCTAATAAAATCTGCTATTTCTTTACTTTTACAAATTTCTTTAACGAGCTTAACTTTTTTTATAACTGGTAATTTTTGCTTAGAAATATTGTAAATATTGCTCATCAATATTCTTGCCTTTACAGTATTATCAAGATTTGAACCATCTATATGCCAATCCTTTAATAAGCCATCAACCAACTTCAACTCTTGAAGCTGATACTGAAGACGCTTAGGGTTATAGCCCGACATAGCAGAACCCTTCCTACCGATGACATAAACATAGTAGGAATCTTGAGAAAGATAAACCTCGTTCAAATTACGATAAACTTTGAGATTGAAGCGCACATCTTCACCTAATTCATACTTCTCAAAAGAAATATTATTATCAATAAGAAATTCTCTCCGATAAAACTTATTCCACACAGTATAAAGCATATCCGATAAAAGTAAGTCTGTAAATATCTTGATAAAATCATTTTTATCATATAGCCCACTATGAGGAAGACTTTTTTTTGTACGATTCCTCTCAGTCATTTCCTGTTCAAAAGAATTATAGTAGCTAAATACAAGTAAATCTAAATCAGGCGCAAGCTTATCTTCAAACTCAGCAAAGAGATTACCAACAAGATAGTCATCACTATCTACAAAGTAGATAAACTCTCCCCTGGCTTTGGATAAGCCAAAATTACGGGCCGAAGCAACACCTTGGTTTTCAATATGATAGACAGAGATATTTGCGTAATCATCAGCATAAATATCGCAAATACTACCACTACGATCTGTAGAACCATTATCTATCAATATAATTTCCAAGTCATTATAACGCTGAGAAAGAATACTTTTTACACAACGATTTATGTACTTCTCAACGTTATAGACTGGAATAATAACAGAGTATTTCAAATTAAACTCCTAAATCATATCAGAAAATGTTTTGAATACTGAAGGCTAGTTTTAATACTTTAAGTCTAAACAGTATATATTTTAACTTATTTGGTTGGTCTTTCATTTGGAAAAGAGAAACATTATTTTTTAGTAATTCTTGTTTCACTTCCTTAGTGATGTTTATAAATTTCTTATCCAATTTAGATCTATACAAACTTACCAAGATATGAATCAAGCCATTCACATAATATAGCTGTAAAATTTGTATTTCTTCTTGATTCAATTGAGAACGAACAAAATCAGAATAGAAAATATCTTTATAAAATCCAAACATATCATTAAACTTCTGCTCATTCCAAGACTGTGTAATAGAATCAGGATTATCAATTAAATAGTGATAATACTTTTGATTTGTCGCATAAACCTTCTTCGCTGAAAGAAAAAGCTTGTAATTGGTTCCCAAGTCTTCATAATATTTTCCTTTCGGAAAAGAAATATTATTATCAATAAATAGAGACTTTTTATATATTTTGTCGTTTGCAAAACCTGTGATATAACTATGCTTAAGCATTTGGAAAAAAGCATCCTTACCTTCAAACGCTTGAGTTACTAATGAATCCGAAACTATAGCATCTTCTTCTCCCTTCACAAACTCACGGTTAAAAGAAATTATGTCAAATTCTCGAGATTCTATTATTTCTGCTAATTCTACAAAAGTTTGTGGTTCCAGCCAGTCATCAGAATCAGGGAAATAAACATAGTCACCCTTAGCGTGTGCAATACCGGTATTGCGAACTTCAGAAAGCCCTCCATTTTCTTTATGGATAACTGAGATAAAGTCATAATCTTTAACATAGTCATCACAAATTTGAGGAGAATTATCAGTACTTCCGTCATCAACAAGTAGAATGTCATAGTTCTTCCATTCTTGGAAAAGAACGCTTTCTACACAACGTTTTAAATACTTTTCAACATTATAGACAGGTATAACTACTGTTAATAACACATCTTTTTTCATTTTCGAATCCTTAACTTATGGCGAATAAAATTATTGCTATATTTCTTTTTTTAATTTACTAAGAAGATTCATATTTTAATATACTCATTAAAATTCATTTCTAGCATAATCCCTAATGTCATTAGATGAAAAAGAATCGGCAATGACTAGTTTATTAGGAACAACATAAAAGGAATCAAATCCTTTAAACTCTGGAAACTCAATCGTCTTTTTTTGAAAATGAACATATAATAGATGTTTGAAAACTAGCTTTTCATCTTCAATTTCAACAATTTCATGAATAGTCTTTTCAGACCAATAATAAAGTTGCGTCTCTATCTCAGCAAATCTTCTAAACGAAAATTGACGAATATCAATGTCAAGAAAACATGTAAGTTGTAATTGATTTTAGTCGAACTATTCAAATAAATTTCATTATTAACATCTACCCACGTCACAATAAAATCAACTACCTTAGGCATTTCTCAATAACTAGAGTTTTATCAACCTATCCATAAGTTTTTTTGAAGTATATTCATTAAAATACAATGTTTTAGCTTTATCCGCTCGTCTAATAGTTTCTAAATCATTAACATCAAATTGATCCAAGATGGAAGCAAGTTGATTATAGTCCTCTGATTTATAGAAGAGAACACTAGATTCATCAACATAGTCCCGAACAGATGGAATATCATTTACAATAATTGGAACTCCTAATGACATTGCTTGTAACATGACCATATGACCAGCAGATAAATCAACATCTTTTAAAGACAAAACCAGCGCCTCCGATTTACCTAAAACATCACCAAACGTTTCGACAACCACATCATCTAAGACTGTAATTTTTTTATCGTGTTTTGGTACTCTCCACGGTTGGGTCGCAATAACAAAAGGTAGTCTATTCTGAGTTTTTTCAACAGCTCTAACAATCGTATTGTAATCACGATTACTGCCTCCTCCTGAAAACAAGAATTTCTCAGGTAGACTTCCTTCATAAGAATGATTATCTTCATAATCCAGCCCGTAGTGTACAAAAGAAAATTTTTCTTGAAATTTTGGGAAAATCTGAGAATAGTATTCTACTTCTTTAGAGCTATAAACAATGACGTTCTTCACATTTTTCAAACATTTATTTACCAATGCTTTTCGAAGATTATAATATACCTTATTCTTCTTTTCTTCGAAAAGAAAACCTGATAATGTGATATTTTTTCCACTCTTGTTGAAAACACCTAAGAAAATTCCAACTAGTGGGTTTAGACAAATAATCTTTTGAACATCTTTTTTTACAAATTGTCTAGCATAATCATAAGATTTTTTCCACATCAATAGATGATATAAAGCACTACCAACGTACTTGAAGTTGCGTACTTTTCTAATCAACTCTGTTTCATAATTGGTAAAAACAACCTCACTTCCTCCATTTAGTGAAGCGTAATATTCTTCATTTTTTCTTTGTAGTTCACTATCTAGTATAATCAAATTCTTCATTATCTTCTCTCATTGTTCTATATATCGTCATCCTCCAGTTGATATTATTCCAAATACCATAATAGTTGACAAGTTTCTTATTAATAACCATTATTAGTTCTTATACAACTCTGAGAAATTACGAATATAACTTTGTAATGAGAAAAGTTCTTTTTGACGTTTGACCGATGCCTTGCCAAATTGCTCTCTCTTCTCAGTCTTCTCAACTAATTCTTGAATGGCCTTCGATAATTCTGCAGGCTGATTTGGTGTGGCTAGGAGGCCATTTTCGCCTTCCTTCACCATTTCACAGACACCGCCATGACGGTAACCCACTACAGGTTTGCCACAAGCCATGGCTTCGAGGACTACTGTTGGTAGAGGATCTGGATTGGTACTTGGTAAGACAAAGATATCAAACATATTATAGAGCTCTGTCGTCTTACTATAATAGTTGATGCGCTTGATTTGTCTAGCAACTGGTGAGGCTAAGATAGTTTTTTCCAACTCATCAACACGCCACTCTTCACCCTCAAATGCACTACCTGCCAAAAAGGCAACTGCTTTTGGATTAGCCTTCAAGATTGGAATCACAGCTTCTAAGAAGTCGCCTTGACCTTTCCAGGCATTAACTCGACCAATCATACCGATGACAAGCGCGTCTTGTGCGATACCAAACTGATCACGGACGGCCTTGGCATCCATTTCATGATATACGGCATTGTCAACACCATTATAGATGACTTGAACTTGGTCATTTTTTACAAAGCGAGACTGCTTGACGTGGTTGGCTACAGCATGTGATACCGTCACAATCGTATCAGCATAACGTCCCATCAAAAAGTTGATGAAATCAGAGATTGCTTTTGGTTTCACAATAATTTCATGCACATGCCAAATTAAAGGAAGTTTCAATTTACGTTTGAGATAAATCCCCTCAAGTACTGCAGTAGTATTGTTGTGAAGGAGAGTAATTCCATTTTCCTTAGCATATTCGGCGATTTTCTTTGAATAACGATTATATGAGCTAAAATACTCAAGAATCCCCTTAGGATTAAAATATTTACGGCGCAAAATTGGATAATCAATAACTTTAACTTTAACACCAACACTCTCCAGAGCACCCACTAAGACCCCATCATTGGGTAAAATAACGTGTGTTTCAAATTCGTCATTATTCAAACCTTTAATAAGCTCCAACAAAACCTTGTCAGCACCATACATTTCTGCACCAGCATGCAAGTATAAAATCCGTTTCATTCTTTACCCTTTAAACACTTCTTCATAATCTGACACAATCTTTTCCCATGTGAAAGCTGAGAGGATTCTTTGGCTTGACTTAAAATCCAAGTCAGTTATTGCTGCCTGATCAAATCCTTCAACTTCCTCAATGACGCGTGCCAACTCGTCTTTTTTCCAATAAATAGCCCCGTCTTCACCAACCTCACGGTTAAAGCCAACATCTAGCAACAAATTCAGTTTTGTAGATGCTAGAGCTTCCAGTAGAGAAGGGTTGGTCCCTCCAACCTCATGCCCATGGAAATAGGCAAAAGCATTCTCACGAATGTACTTGAGCAACTCTTGGTCATAGACCGTACCGACAAATTTGACCCTGGGATCTTTGTCAAAACCAGTTTCCTGTAACAACTGGTCGTAAAATTTATTTTGCTCCACATTTGTGATGAGGACAAAGTCCTTCTTAGACTTGGACTTGACAAATTCACGAATCATAGCTTCGTAGTTGTTTTCAGGGACGAATCTCCCCACCACTAGATAATAGCCATTTTCACTGACTCCTTTTTCCTGATACCAATTCCGGACTTTGGTATCTTCTGCTTGCAGTCTTGAAGGAGCAGTATCCGTTCCATAGGCAATATAGGTGGTCTTTGGTTGATACTGTTTATAGTCCTCTAGGATATATCTTTCGATATTTTTGCTATCACATACCAATAAATCAGCATGCTTGACCATGAGTTGCTCTGAGAATTTCCAGTACTTACGAACTGGCAGGCTCCATTTTGCTCGTAGCCATTCATGACCATCTGGATTTACCAGCAACCGTCCACCGATCGCACGAATCTTTTTCTTGAGACCAGAAATAAAAGGCCCGATGCGACAAGCTAAAATGTAAAAAATCGGAGCCTCGTCCTTGTTTTCCTTAGCCAATTCAATAGCCTTGTTGACCGCCGCAATATCGTAAGCGATGGCACGAGCCGGTCCAATATTGGGTACATCAATGTTGAAACAAATGGCCCCATTATGCTCAAACTGGTCATCCATGATGCCAGATTTAGCTGAATTTTCACGCATACAAGCAACATAGTATTGTATGTTGCTGTCTTTTTGATATTCGGTTAATTTTTCAACAAAGGTTTCAAATCCTCCATACTTAGCAGGAATTCCCTTTGAACCAATAATATAAACTGACTGTTTCATTTCTCTCCTAACAGACTGAGGGGCACAAATCACTTCGCCCCTTCTCTCATAAATACCACTTTGACGGTCTTTAACAATATTTCAATATCTTTCCAGATGGTCCAATCATCAATATAAGCCACGTCCAGCTTGACAACATCATCAAAGTCCGTGATTTTACTACGACCACTCACCTGCCATAGACCAGTAATTCCTGGCTTAAAACTAAGACGACGCTTCTGTTCAGGAGTATATTTTTCATACTCATCAACTGTTGGGGGACGTGTTCCAACCAAACTCATATCTCCCATTAAAACATTCCAAAACTGAGGGAGTTCATCTAGACTGGTCTTACGAATAAATCTCCCTATCTTTGTTATACGAGGATCATCATCAACTTTAAACATACCACCTTGCATGGTATTTTGTGCAAGGAGCTCTTGTTTCTTTTTCTCAGCATCCACGCACATAGATCTAAATTTATAAAAAGTGAAATGTCGACCATTTTTTCCGATACGAGTTTGAGAAAAAATAGCGGGTCCGCCATCTTTTCGAATTACCGGAACCAAAACAATACTCACCAATCCACAAATAAGTAGTCCGATAATCGAACCTATGATATCAATGAAACGTTTAGCAATGACGTGGCTTGTCTTATAAAATTTTGTAGAAAACGTAATGACATTCAAACCTGCCATTCCGCGAATCTTTTTATCGCTACCTAGATAGTTATTGAAAGCATTCAGGTTGACTGTCACGTCAATTCCCATTGTTTCAAAAAGAGAGATGAACTCCCCGATGTCGTACTCTTCACTTGGTAAATTGATAAAAACTTCATCAACCACTTCATGGGTAGCAAAGTCTAAGATGTTATCTGCAGGTACAATGGTTACGGATGCATGCTGAAAATTAGGCTGATCTAAAACACTGACCGCCACCAATTCCCAAAAAATATCTCCCGACTCTATCAATCTATCCACAACTTTCTCAACTCTGGATGTCGCTGTTATCAAGAATATCTTTTTACTCCCCTTGAAATTTGGAAAGATACGTCTCCTATAGCGTTTAATGCACAGATTCAACAAATACAACAAAATAGAATGTATTGTCAAAAAATAAATCATGCCTCGTCTAGAGATACTAAAACGATCTTCTAAAAAGAAGTTTGAAATACTGATGGCTAAAGCAAAGAAAACGATATATTTTATAGTGCTGATAAACTCATCCAAATAGCCCCTTTTAAAAAAATCACGCTCATAATCACTAATGCTAAAAACAACAAAATGCAGAATGAACAAGATGATAACAGAGGTGTTCACAATCTCTGTTTCTCTAACAAAACTAAGTACATAAGCTAATATAATGACAAGAAGACTCTGGATTGCCGCCAAAGTAATCTTCAATCCTTTTTCTTCCATAATATCTTCCCCAAGCTATCTCTTATTTTTTACCGTAAGAGCCATAAGCTCCATATGATCCATATTTTTCAACCGAGGTATTCAATTTATTTAACACAATCCCTAAGAATGGTTTACTCGTTTGTTCCAATTGTTCTTTGGCTTTTTGGATATCACGTCGATTTGTTTCACCAGCTGCAGTCACCAAAATCGAAGCATCACATTTCTGAGTGATGATAGCCGCATCAATCACAACTCCGATAGGAGCGGTGTCCACAATGATGTAATCGAAGTACTTTTGCAAAGTATCAAGCATAGTCTTAAAATTCTCACTTTGTAACAAAGCTGTTGGATTGGGAGAAACGGAACCAGCTTGAATGACAAACAAATTTTCAACATTCGTATCACATAACCCTTGTGATAAATCTGTTGTTCCAGATAAGAACTCTGTTAATCCTGTAATCTTTTCACGTGATTTAAAAACACCTGACATGACAGAATTACGAATATCGGCATCAATTAAAAGCGTCTTATATCCAGCACGCGCAAAGGCCCAAGCAATATTGGTAGAAGTAGTTGACTTCCCTTCCCTTGGTTTTACTGATGTAATTGAAATAACTTTTAAGTTATTTCCACTCAATTGTATATTGGTACGAAGCGCATTGTAATATTCCTCTGCTTTTCTTGCCCAATCTAATTTTTTTTGTGCAATTTCTAACGTTGGCATTTTTCTCTCCTATTTCAATTTATCCAAATTTGGAACTACTCCCAATAGTGCAATTTGCATAACATCTTCAACGTCTTCTGGTCGTTTAATCCGTGTGTCTAGGAGTTCGATAAGGAGAACCGTGACAATCATCACAACCGCTCCAGCAAGAAATCCAATCATGGTATTACGACGAATGTTTGGTGAAGATGGCGAGGTTGCTGGACGAGCCTCTTCGAGTGTCGTCACATCTGAAACCCGTGTAACACTAATAATCTTTTGAGCTGCAACCTCTCTCAATGAGTTGGCAATACGACTTGCTTCTTCAGGTGCACGATCTGTAACAGAGATAGATACAATACGTGTATCAACCGGAACTGTTACCTTAACTTTTTTAGTCAAATCCTTTGGAGAAAGATCCAGTTTCAAATCCGTTGCAACCTTCTCCAAAACGTCTTGCGAAAGAATAATTTCGCGATAGTCTTTAACCAAGTAAGATCCTGCTTGCAAATCTTGGTTTGTTGGCCCTGACTTATCTCCCTGATTACGATTAACTACATAGATACGTGTCGTACTGGTATATTCAGGTTTTACGATAAAGCTACTGTAGGCAAAGGCTACTACCCCAGTTACGATTGCTACCAGTGCAATTAGAAATTTCCGTTTCCAAAGAATTTTAAGCAATTGAAATACATCAATTTCCATCATATTTTGTTCTTTCATTGTTTCTCCTAAATCAATTGATCCATTATTATTTTTCGTGGGTTATCTTTGAAAAGTTCCTTCGCCTTATCTTCGCCATACTTTTTAGCAATGATATCATAGGCTTCTTCCATATGAGGTGGTCTACGATCCAAGTTATGCATATCACTAGCAATGACATGAACTAGATCACGTTCCAAGAAATGCTGTGCTCTCTTTTTCATGAATTTGTAGGTTTCTCCAAAGAGTTTTGGTTTCAAGAAATGAGAACTATTGACCTGGGTATAGCACCCCATATCAATCAGCTCCTGAACTCGCTTTTCATTATTTTCTAGAGCATCATAACGCTCAATATGGGCAATAACTGGTGTAATCCCTAACATGAGAATATCGCTCAGTCCTTTATGTATATCTCGATAGGGTGTATTCATACTAAACTCAATCAAAGCATAGTGACTATCATTGAGGGTTGGAATCAATTTCTTTTCCAATTTTTCGACAACATCTGGCGTATAGTATATTTCTGCACCATAAGCGATGACAAGATCATCTGCCACCTCCTTGGCCATTTCGCGAACTTTCAAAAAGTTAGTTGCTATTTTCTCTTCTGGCGTCTCAAACATCCCTTTCCGACGATGAGACGTTGAAACAATGGTCCTAACCCCTTGACTATAGGCTTCTCTTAAAAGGTTTTTACTCTCCTCTATCGACTTTGGACCATCATCCACATCAAAAACGATGTGTGAATGGATGTCTATCATGCTACTTCCCCTCCATCACATCTTTGATAGCTGCCTTGGCTGCAGCCAAGCTACTTTCATCAATTTCCATCATATAGAGGTTGCTATCTGGCATAGCGTAGGATGGAAGATCCGTTCTACCAGTTCCTTTTAAGTCTTGGGAATTAACCTTATACTGACCACCACTATCCAACTGTGTATTAATCAAGTCCATCATGGTTTCCAAAGGCATATTAGTCTGAAGAGAGTCTTGCAATCCTTGAATAATGTTGTCATAATTCTTTAAAGCCTCTGTCGAGGTTAGCTTCTGAATGATAGCAACAATGACTTTTTGCTGGTTCCGACCGCGATCGCGGTCTCCATCCGCTAGAGAGTAGCGTTCGCGGACAAAACCAAGGGCTTGTTCCGAGTCTAGATGGACATTCCCAACAGGAAAATGGTACTGCCCATGCAAAGAAGTGAAATCTTGGTCATTATAAACATCCACACCACCTAGAAGGTCAATCAATTTCAAGAAAGAGGTGAAATTCAAACGAACATAGTAGTTAATATCAACTCCATATAGGTTTTCCAAGGTATGAATTGATGAGTCCACTCCATAAATCCCTGCGTGAGTCAATTTATCCTTTTGATTATTTCCTCCGTCCGCAATCGGAACATAAGAATCTCGAGGTGTTGTAGTGAGAAGGATTTTCTTGGTATCTCGATTTACAGTCATCAAGATGTTGACATCTGAACGTGAAACGGAACTGATAGGTCCGTAAGTATCAATACCACTAATATAAATATTAAAGGATTGATTCTTAGATACCTTTGGTGCCGCAACATCCTTGGTTAGTTTTTTCGTATAGATTTTCTTAATCTTCGAAGCATAATCTGGATACTCTGCTTCAATGATATTTTCAAAGACGCTGTTCAAGACAATCGCTTTCGCATCACCTGAAATCAAGCTCTTATAGGCTGCTAGGTAAGATGCACTTTGTTCAACCGTCAAGTCTTTGCTCTGAGTCGTCTTAATATCCGCTATCAATTTTTGGATATTGTCACTATCCGTTTCAGTCGGACCTGTCACACTATCCAACTGGGTAACGTTGTTGATTTCACTATCTTTTAAAACCACAACACTCATCGAATATTCTGAGTAGTTTGATGTCGCATTGATGTGATTAGTCAAGCCCACAAACTGGTGCAGAGCAAATAGCGAAACCGAACTAGTCAACACCGCAAGTACCAAAAAGAAAATCGTGAACTTTTCGGCTTTCTTATATACTATTAAAAGTAGAGCTGCGACAGCAGATAGTAAAACTAGAACTGTAGCTAAGATATTGAGATGCCTAAAGGCCAGGATGTTATGTCTAAAAATTAAGAACAACAAAGAGCCACTCAATAATAAATAAATGGCTAATAAGGCTATATTAATACTTCGCTTCACATTTCCTGAACGATTTCTCTTTGAACGTCTACTCATGGCAATCCCCTATACACGTTAATAATTATGATTATTATATCACAATCATGAAAGAAATTCCATTCATTCCTGCTATTATCAGCGTTTTCATTCATTTTTTCTTAGCTATATTTTGAATTTATGACTTCCATTAACGGAATCCTTGATAAAACAAAAACAAGGCCCCTTATTATGGGGCCCCATTTCTGTTTTTATTTGACATGATTTTCAAACTCTTTTTGGCTCTTTTCGATAGCTTTTTTACTTTCTTCTTCCCACTTAGCCTTGGCTTCGTCAAATTGTTTCTTGGTAACAGGGTCTTTTTGTAATCTCATGTACTTATAATTATTTCCGTCACCCTTGATACCTACTAGGGAGTAGGCACGTGTAAACGGAGTTACTTTGGTTACAGAGGCTGTACCGCCATTTGACATAGCAGACATGACTAGAGAATTGTCAATCATCCAAGCTTGAGCTTCAGCGTATTTTTCATAGCGCTTAGCGACATCTTTGTTCTCAGCATCTGCTTCTTTCAGGAGTTGTGTATAGGTATCGAGCCCCAAACTCTTAATGAGCTCTTGGTCTTCCTTGGCATCAAGACCAAAAATCTTGAGATAGAAGCCAGTTTCAGCATTGAAGGGATCTAGATAAGTTGATGGATCCTGGTAATCACCAACCCAACCATCAAAGTTTAGGTCGTAGTCACGAGCTGCTGGATTTGGTGCTAAGAAAGCAACATTTCCAAAGTCATCTGTAGAAAGCTGTTGAACATCAATGACGATATTGTCAGAACCTAGTACTGTTTCAAGGGTTTGTTTAACCGAATTCATACCAGAGACCGCATTTTTATTTGTCTGATCAACAGGGACATCCAAATGGATTGGGAAAGTCACGCCTTGGGCTTCCAATTCCTTTTTAGCTTCTGCAAGTTTTGCTTGGGCCTTTTCCTTGTTGAAGTAGGCATCTTGAGCGTCTGCCAAATTGATACCTGACCACTCAGTTCCGTAGTTCACAAGCTTAGAAGCTGTTACTTCTCCAAAGGTCTTATCTCCCACCTGGACAAATGTTGGGGGAACCAGAGTATTACGAAGGGTTTTGCTCGCTGCTTCTTCACCGTTAGATTGAGCAGAGTAGGCTGTTCGATCAATACCAAAGTTGATAGCTTGACGGAAATTTTTATTTAAGATAGCTGTTTGAGCTGATTTCTTTTGTTCATCTGTTGTTTTAGCGGTATGATTATAGGTTTTGCGGTTGACGTTAAAGTTAAAGTACCAAGATGTCTTGTCTTGTAAGCTATAGACGATATTGTCTTGGTATTTTTCTTTTGTCTTAGCATAGTTCGAACTATTTGGATAGACTCCCGCAATCGAGTAAGCACCACTTTCAAAGTTTCGAATGGTCATCTCCTGATCTGACCCATCAAAGTAGGCTAACTTAACTTTTTCAATGGTTACTTTATCATGGTCATAATAGTGTGGATTCTTCACATATTCGATCGAAGATTTTGATGTGAAATCTTTTAACAGATATGGACCGTTATAAAGGATGCTGTCTGGTGTCAAGGTACCAAAATCTTTATCCTTTGATTTCAAGAACTCTTCGTTGACTGGGAAAAGAATACTATTGGTTGTCTTTGAATTCCAATACGGTTCTGGTCGAGTCAAAGTGTACTCGACTGTGTAATCATCCAAGGCTTTGACACCAACAGTTGAAAAATCATTAGTCACACCCGTCACATAGTCATTCAATCCCTTGATTGAATTTTGGATTAGATCCATGGCTTGCCCCTTGTTGTCCGCGGCATATTTGATCCCAGTGACAAAATCCTGAGCTTTAACTGAAGCATATTCCTCACCGTCAGCTGTATACCACTTGGCATCTTTTCTAAGCTTGTAGGTATAGGTCAAACCATCTGATGAAACAGACCAATCCTCAGCAAGAGCAGGTACGAGGTTCCCATAGCTGTCATTTTCTAACAAACCATCTACAAGATTGGTAATAACGGCAGTGTTATCTGCATAATAATCTAGGAGATAGTTAAAAGTTGTTGGATTCGCACTAAATGTTGATGAATAAGTGCTAGTATCTGTGTTGGACTGTCCACATGCAGAGAGCAAAATCCCTGTCGCTAAGACAAGACCTGTCCCGATTAGTCTTTTTTTCAGTTTGATCATCATTCACTCCTTTATGTCAGTTTTTATAACATAACCATATTTTATCAAATTTATTCAAAAATGTAAAGTTACTGCCTTTATGATAACTGGTGTCTAAAACAAAAAAGGGAGCACAGTTTCCTGCAACTTCCTTTTCTATTTATAGATTACTTGACGTGTTTTTCAAGTTCTTTTTGGTATTTGGCATTTGTCTCGATTTTTTCTTGTTGCCATTTCTTGAAGGCTTCTTCGTATTCTTTTGCAGTCACAACGTCATTTTGCAACTCCAATCCTTTGAATACAAATGGGTCTCCCTTGATTCCGACTTGAGAGTAAGCTTTTGTAAATGGTACAGTACGGCTAACCGTTGGAGAACCACCTGAAGAAGCAACTGGGATTAAGAGCGAGCTGTCTGACACCCAAGCTTGAGCTTTAGCGTATTTTTCATAACGCTTATTAAGGTCGCTAGTTTCAGCTGCAGCATCATCCAAAAGTTTCTTGTATTCGTCCAGTCCAACTTGAGCCATCACTTCTGGATCTTTTCCGCGAGTGATTCCCAAGTGTTTAAGGGCCGATCCCTTCTTGGCATCAAGGATGTTGAGGTAGGTAGCTGGGTCTTGATAGTCTGGTCCCCAACCAGTTCCGTTCAAGTCATAGTCTTTTTGAGATGGCACCTTGGCTTGAGACGTAATGCTAATTTTTTCATTATCTGTCATTTGAAGGACATCGACAATGACATTTTCAGTACCAAGCGATGATTCGATTGACTGCTTGAGTGAGTTGGTTTGTTGAACTGCGATTACATCTGTTTGTTCAACCGGGATATCCAAATGGATTGGGAAGGTAACTCCCTTGCCCTGCAATTCTTCCTTGGCTTTAGCGAAGGCAGCCTTAGCTTTTTCAGGACTGTAAATCGTATCCTTTCCATCTGTAAGGGCTACATCTTTCCACTGGTCTCCATATGAAACAAGCTCTGCCTGCGCCAACTCTCCAAAGGTTTTTTCACCCACTTGAACGTAGTCATGAGGCACTAGGC
>CAUVRF010000007.1:0-37835 GCA_963554245.1 uncultured Streptococcus sp. | reverse complement strand
CTCCTATCGAAGAAAATATCTACATCATGACAGCAGAAGAGCGTAAGGAAGCTGGAATTACCGATCTTCCATCAACTCTTCATAACGCCTTGAAAGCTTTGACAGAAGATGAAGTGGTCAAGACAGCCCTAGGTGAACACATTTACACTAGCTTCCTTGAAGCTAAACGTATCGAGTGGGCTAGCTATGCGACCTTTGTGTCACAATGGGAAGTTGATAATTATTTAGATCTTTACTAATATAGAAGAAAGATTGCCTGAGGGTGGTCTTTTTTTCTTGCTTTTTATATCGAGGTGTGATATATTTTATACAACGAGATACGATATATCGAACTGAATAGGAGGTGACTATACATGGAATTGACGGATAAGATTCGTCGAGTTTATCTTCCGATGACGGAAACAGGTTTTTATATCTTGTTCTGTCTGCAGAAGGAGAATCATGGATATGGTATTACACAAAAGGTCAAGGTGATGACAGATTCGCAAATCTTGATTAGTCCTGGGACTATGTATGGTACCTTGTCAAAAATGGAAAAGGATGGCTTGATTGCCTTTGTCCTAGAAGAGGAGAAACGGAAAATCTATCAGATCACAGACTTGGGACGAAAAGTTTTGGAGATTGAACTGAAACGTATTGAGCGGCTCTATAGAAACAGTAGGGAGGAGCTTTGATGGAAAAGAAAGTTGTTTATAGAATTGCTACCATTGCGGATTATGTTAGAGAGGCTCTCTATCTCGGTGGAATGCATGCTCAGGGCTGGAAACTTAAGGAAGTAAGCTATTCTATCTTATTGTTTGTAGTTAAGTATACCTTTGAAAAATGTCAGCCTGAGCAAGTGTCTTATCAGTTGGATTTTTACCCAATGGAAAAATCAGAGAGAGCCTCCTATTTACAGCTGTTTAAAGACTGTGGCTGGGAACATATTACAGACTTTAATAACTTTTCCTATTTTAGAAAAGCATATTCTGAAATTGAATCGGATGCAGAGTTTGAAATTTATAACGATGCTTCTGGGAAGTTAGCTATGGTTAATCGCATTTTAAGACTGCGACTAGTACCTGGTTTACTTTTGCTGGCTATACATATACCATTCTTACTTAAATTGCTTAATAGAAGTAACGCGTATGGTCTATGGAGCTTTCTTGCGGTCGTGCTAGATATTTTCTTATCTTTAATCCTTTTGTTAATAGTTTCCTATATTGGCTGGAAGTTATGGAATAAAAAGAAGGAATTATCAGATTTATGATAGGGTAGGTATGCTCAAAATTGGAGGGGAAGTCATGATAAATAAAAAGCAATTTCGGATCTTCACCATTGTTGATTTGGACAAGGAAGAAGAGTATTTTCATGAGATGAACTTGAAAGGTTGGAGATATAGAACGAGTCGTTTTGGTTTTTTCTATTTTGAGCAATGTCAACCGGACGATGTCATCTACTGTATCTATGATTCTAGATTTCTTAAAAAGTATAAGCGTGAACTGCAAGATTTTAGAAATAGAGGTTGGGAATTGATAGAAACAGGTTTTTGTTCAATTCTTCGTAAATCGGCTTCTGATATACTTTCAGAGGATCAAGTCTATATGAGTAATGACTTCAGGTGGGAAGTTATGCGGTCTAGACTTCGTTCCTGTATAGCCACTTTTTCAGGTGCTCTTGTTGTTTGCATGAGTTTGTATCGAGAAAACTTGTCTCAGTCTTTCTTTATTATTTTCGTTTTATACTCTTGCTTGATTTCTTATCTAATCTATGGTTTTTTCAGACTTAAAAGGAAATACCAAGTAGATGAAAAATAAGTTTCTAGGTCTTCAGACTGACTTTTAGCACTCTTGGTAAAAGAGTGCTAATTTTTTGAGTTTTTGTCTTGACATTCTCTTCTAAGGGTGTATAATAGAATCATGAGTTAGCACTTGAGTGCATAGAGTGCTAATCAATCGGACAGAGAGGAGTGATGAGATGGTTACAGAGCGTCAGCAGGATATTTTAAATCTGATTATTGACATCTTTACCAAAACGCACGAACCTGTCGGATCCAAGGCGCTACAAGAGTCTATCAATTCTAGTAGTGCTACCATTCGTAATGACATGGCAGCTCTAGAGAAGCAGGGTTTGCTTGAGAAGGCTCATACCTCAAGCGGTCGGATGCCAAGTGTCGCGGGATTTCAGTACTATGTGAAACACTCGCTTGCTTTTGACAGACTGGCTGAAAATGAGGTATACGAGATTGTCAAAGCCTTTGATCAGGAATTCTTCAAATTGGAGGATATCCTGCAAGAGGCTGCTAATCTACTGACAGACCTGAGCGGCTGTACGGTAGTAGCACTGGATGTTGAGCCGAGCAGGCAACGTTTGACAGCCTTTGATATCGTTGTTTTGGGGCAACATACAGCCTTGGCAGTATTTACCCTAGACGAGTCCCGAACGGTTACCAGTCAATTTCTGATTCCAAGGAACTTCTTGCAGGAAGATTTAAATCGCCTCAAGACCTTGATTCAAGAACGTTTCCTCGGTCACACGGTTCTAGATATTCACTACAAGATTCGGACGGAGATTCCGCAGATTATCCAGCGTTACTTTACAACAACGGACAATGTCATGGATCTCTTTGAACACATTTTTAAAGAAATGTTCAACGAAAACATTGTGGTATCGGGCAAGGTCAATCTCTTGAATTTTGCCAATCTAGCAGCCTATCAGTTCTTTGACCAACCGCAAAAAGTGGCTCTGGAGATTCGTGAAGGTCTGCATGAAGATCAAATGCAAAATGTCCGTGTTGCAGACAGTCAGGAATCCTGTCTAGCAGATTTGGCGGTGATTAGCAGTAAGTTCCTCATTCCTTATCGAGGTTTTGGAATTCTAGCGATTATCGGTCCGGTCAATCTGGATTACCAGCAATTGGTCAACCAAGTCAATGTGGTCAATCGCGTTTTGACCATGAAGTTGACAGATTTTTATCGCTACCTCAGCAGTAATCATTACGAAGTACATTAAGATTGAAATCATTAAAGGAGGCGAAAATGGCCCAAGATAAAAAAAACGAAGAAATGAAAGAAGAGGAAGTTGTGGAAACTACTGAAGAAACAACTCCTGAGAAGTCTGAGTTGGACTTGGCAAATGAACGTGCGGATGAGTTCGAAAACAAATACCTTCGCGCTCATGCAGAAATGCAAAATATTCAACGCCGTGCCAATGAAGAACGTCAAACCTTGCAACGTTATCGTAGCCAGGACTTGGCAAAAGCAATCCTACCATCGCTTGACAACTTAGAACGTGCACTAGCAGTTGAAGGTTTGACAGACGATGTTAAAAAAGGATTGGAGATGGTGCAAGAGAGCTTGAATCACGCTTTGAAAGACGAAGGAATCGAAGAAATCGCAGCTGACGGCGAATTTGACCATAACTACCATATGGCCATCCAAACTCTCCCAGCAGACGATGAACATCCAGCAGATACCATCGCCCAAGTCTTTCAAAAAGGCTACAAACTCCATGACCGCATCCTACGCCCAGCCATGGTAGTTGTTTACAACTAGGCAATTCTGACGCTTACAACATACATAGTAGAAAACTTGTCCGAAACGACAATAAACTATGAAGAAAGTTAAGAAAGATGTTCAGCTTTGCAATAGTGAGCGAAGCGAACCAAAGGCGATACTCTTCGCCGTGGCGCTATTTTCGCAAACTTTGAGACTTTAGGCTCAAAGTTTAGTCAAAGAGATTGACGAGGTCAAGCTCTGACGGCGTCGCCACTTAAGAAGAGTATCAAAAAAAAAGAAGATAAATTTAAGGAGAAAAACACATGTCTAAAATTATCGGTATTGACTTAGGTACAACAAACTCAGCAGTAGCAGTTCTTGAAGGAACTGAAAGCAAAATCATCGCAAACCCAGAAGGAAACCGTACAACTCCATCTGTAGTATCATTCAAAAACGGAGAAATCATTGTTGGTGATGCTGCAAAACGTCAAGCAGTTACAAACCCAGATACAGTGATCTCTATCAAATCTAAGATGGGAACTTCTGAAAAAGTTTCTGCAAATGGTAAAGAGTACACTCCACAAGAAATCTCAGCTATGATCCTTCAATACTTGAAAGGTTATGCGGAAGATTACCTTGGTGAAAAAGTAACCAAAGCTGTTATCACAGTTCCTGCTTACTTCAACGATGCACAACGTCAAGCTACAAAAGACGCTGGTAAAATCGCTGGTCTTGAAGTAGAACGTATTGTCAACGAACCAACAGCAGCAGCCCTTGCTTACGGTTTGGACAAGACTGACAAAGAAGAAAAAATCTTGGTATTTGACCTTGGTGGTGGTACATTCGACGTCTCTATCCTTGAATTGGGTGACGGTGTCTTCGACGTATTGTCAACTGCAGGGGACAACAAACTTGGTGGTGATGACTTTGACCAAAAGATTATCGACCACTTGGTAGCAGAATTCAAGAAAGAAAACGGTATTGACTTGTCTACTGACAAGATGGCAATGCAACGTTTGAAAGATGCGGCTGAAAAAGCTAAGAAAGACCTTTCTGGTGTAACTTCAACACAAATCAGCTTGCCATTTATCACTGCAGGTGAAGCTGGACCTCTTCACTTGGAAATGACTTTGACTCGTGCGAAATTTGACGATTTGACTCGTGACCTTGTAGAACGTACAAAAGTTCCAGTTCGTCAAGCCCTTTCAGATGCAGGTTTGAGCTTGTCAGAAATCGACGAAGTTATCCTTGTTGGTGGTTCAACTCGTATCCCAGCCGTTGTAGAAGCTGTTAAGGCTGAAACTGGTAAAGAACCAAACAAATCAGTTAACCCTGATGAAGTTGTTGCTATGGGTGCTGCTATCCAAGGTGGTGTTATCACTGGTGATGTTAAAGACGTCGTTCTTCTTGACGTAACACCATTGTCACTTGGTATTGAAACAATGGGTGGAGTCTTCACAAAACTCATCGACCGTAACACTACGATTCCAACATCTAAATCACAAGTCTTCTCAACTGCAGCAGACAACCAACCAGCCGTTGATATCCACGTTCTTCAAGGTGAACGCCCAATGGCAGCGGATAACAAGACTCTTGGACGTTTCCAATTGACAGATATCCCAGCTGCTCCTCGCGGAATCCCTCAAATCGAAGTAACCTTTGACATCGACAAGAACGGTATCGTATCTGTTAAAGCTAAAGACCTTGGAACTCAAAAAGAACAACACATCGTTATCCAATCTAACTCTGGCTTGACTGATGAAGAAATCGACCGCATGATGAAAGATGCAGAAGCAAACGCTGAAGCAGATAAGAAACGTAAAGAAGAAGTTGACCTTCGTAACGAAGTAGACCAAGCAATCTTTGCGACTGAAAAGACAATCAAGGAAACTGAAGGAAAAGGCTTTGATGCAGAACGTGATGCTGCCCAAGCTGCCCTTGATGAACTTAAGAAAGCCCAAGAAGATAACAACTTGGACGAAATGAAAGCAAAACTCGAAGCATTGAACGAAAAAGCTCAAGGACTTGCTGTTAAACTCTACGAACAAGCCGCAGCAGCCCAACAAGCTCAAGCAGGAGCAGAAGGCGCACAAGCAAAAGGAAACGCAGGCGATGACGTCGTAGACGGAGAGTTTACGGAGAAATAGGCGGTAAGACAGAACTAAAAATTGAAAGTTTTTAGTTCGTAGTCGAACCCCCGCGAGGATGATTAGGGTTTTTGGGAGTCTGAAAGACGAACCTAAAATCCAATCAGCTACCGCGTCAAAAGTTGTTTTGAAAATTAGATGAGGCGGATAAGTCTTTGTTTTAGCCTCGGTCTGATGTCATAAGTATAGGAAGAAATCCAGAGGTTGCAACCCAGCCTCTGTTTTTCGGTAAAAAGGGACTGAACCTGATTTGTTGGGGTTTTGTCTCATTAATATAAAAGAAAGGAATTGAACCCGACTTAAATCGTGGTTTGATTCACAATATCAATAGAAAGGAACAAGGGTGTTCGTAATTGAACTCGAGCGGAAAGCTTGGAAATTAGATAAACCTCCTAAGAAATCAGGATTTCTTGTCGGTTTCCTAAATTTCAGTCGCTTTCTGTTCGCTCTTAGTATCTTGTATGAACAATACTGAATTTTATGATCGTCTGGGGGTGTCAAAAAACGCTTCGGCAGACGAGATCAAAAAGGCTTATCGTAAGCTTTCGAAAAAATATCACCCAGATATCAACAAGGAGCCTGGCGCTGAGGAAAAATACAAGGAAGTTCAAGAAGCCTATGAGGCTTTGAGTGACGACCAAAAACGTGCAGCCTACGACCAATATGGTGCTGCAGGTGCCAACGGTGGCTTTGGTGGTGCTGGTGGTTTTGGCGGATTTGACGGAGCAGGTGGCTTCGGTGGTTTTGAAGATATCTTCTCAAGTTTTTTCGGAGGAGGCGGAGCTTCGCGCAATCCAAACGCTCCTCGTCAAGGGGATGACCTCCAGTACCGTGTGAATTTGACCTTTGAAGAAGCCATCTTCGGAACAGAAAAGGAAGTTAAGTACAACCGTGAAGCAAGCTGTCGTACCTGTAACGGATCTGGTGCTAAGCCAGGAACAAGTCCAGTCACTTGTGGACGCTGTCATGGCGCTGGTGTCATTAACGTTGATACGCAGACTCCTCTTGGTATGATGCGTCGCCAAGTAACCTGTGATGTCTGTCATGGTCGTGGAAAAGAAATTAAAGATCCATGTACAACTTGTCACGGAACAGGGCATGAAAAACAAGCTCATAGCGTCCATGTGAAAATCCCTGCTGGTGTGGAAACTGGCCAACAAATCCGCCTAGCTGGTCAAGGTGAAGCAGGCTTTAACGGTGGACCTTACGGGGACTTGTACGTGGTGGTTTCTGTTGAAGCCAGTGATAAATTTGAACGTGAAGGAACAACTATTTTCTACAAGTTGAATCTCAATATTGTCCAAGCAACTCTTGGAGATACTGTGGAAATTCCAACTGTGCATGGCGCTGTCGAATTGGTTATTCCAGAGGGAACTCAGACTGGCAAGAAATTCCGCCTACGTGGCAAGGGAGCACCGAGCCTTCGTGGTGGTGCTGTTGGTGACCAATACGTAACCGTTAATGTCGTAACTCCGACAGGCTTGAACGATCGCCAAAAAGCAGCGCTTAAAGAATTCGCAGCTGCAGGCGACTTGAAAGTCAATCCAAAGAAAAAAGGCTTCTTTGACCATATAAAAGATGCCTTTGAAGGAGAATAAAGTAAAAAGAGCCGGCGGGCTCTTTTTTTTGCTATCTTTGAAAATTTAGCGTCGAAAAATCATTTTCCAGTTAGTCTACTATCTATACTTTTGAGTGAGCAAGCCAGCCTCATCCATCTCCTGGATGAGTTGCTTGATTTCCGCTTCCTTGCCAGGCTTAACGGTGACGGTATCAATGCGCTTAAACGCCGAGTTATCTTGAATATCCACTAAGGTCAAAGCTTTTTCATAGAATGCGATTCCCTTTTTTAGACTTTTCGAATCCCCTAAGGTTAGAATTGTGTAAGAAGAATTTGATTTCTTTCCGTTTTCTCGAAAATACTTCTCGCCTTCCTCCTCTAAAAATTGTATTAAACCATGATTGAATAAGTTATCTTCTACTGAATGGTAGGAGATATCTCCTGTGTTTAAGACATAGACTTTGAGTCGGTTTTTAGTGAGGTTAGGACTTTCTTTTAGGACGGGGTGGCTATTGATAACTTCATCAGAGAATGTCACATAAAAATCTAAGCCCCCGCCCTCGAATTGATACTTTCCGTTTGATTCGACTTTCTCGGGAGGGAGGTCAAGAGAGATAAAGATTTGTTTTAAGGCTTCATTCCCCTCACGGATGTCACTCGGTGAAGCCTTGAAAAGATTGGCCACTAGTAGAAATGCTAGGGCTGCAAGCAGGCAGAGACAGCCGCAAGGGATTGCGATGACCTTCGCTAGAACTTTTAAAAACTGTTTCATTTTCATTCCCTCCCTTTTCTGTTCGAATCTAGTAATCTAAAATGGATTTAAGGAAAGTTGGAGGCTTTCTTATTCTTGTTTTTCTTCTTGGAGAACCGCCATTCTGGTTTGGAAATCTTTTTCTAAAACTTTGAATTTGTAGGTCAAATCTTTTTGGTATTCCTTGATAAGGGCTTTTTGTTGGTCGATGATTTGTAGGCTGTTTTGGATGATATCCAAATCATCCTTGATAGCTTGGACGCGGTCAGTTGTATCTAGCACTTCATCCTGAATGGCTTGGCGATTTTTTACGACAAAATAACTTCCAGCTGCAGCTCCTGCAAATAGCAATAGATTGGATAGTTTCATGGCATCTCCTTAAGCGTTTTTAATGGTTTTAGCGACTTGGGCAAGTTTGTCAAAGTCGGGTTCGTGGGCGATAAAGTCAATCTTGAGGTCATCTTCTGCACCGTAGCGAGGTACGAGATGCACGTGAGTATGAAAGACTGTTTGACCAGCAACTTCTTCACAGTTAGCAATGATATTCATGCCAGCAGCCTTGGTAGCCTTCATGACTTTTTGAGCCACTGTTGGCACTTGGGCGAAGAGTTGGCTGGCACTCGCAGCATCCATTTCTAAAAGATTGCGATAGTGCTCTTTTGGTACAATGAGGGTGTGTCCAGGCGTTACTTGAGAGATATCAAGAAAGGCAAGAACCTGCTCATCTTCGTATACTTTTGAAGCAGGAATCTCTCCTGCGATAATCTTACAAAAAATGCAATCTGACATAAAATCCACCTCTACTGTATTGAATTTTGATATAATATAGCTACATTATACCAGATTCGGAGAAAATATGTTAGAAATTAAAAACCTGACAGGTGGCTATGTTCACGTCCCTGTCTTGAAAGATGTGTCCTTTACCGTTGAAAGTGGGCAGTTGGTCGGTTTGATTGGTCTCAATGGTGCTGGGAAATCAACGACAATCAATGAGATTATTGGTCTGTTGACACCTTACAGTGGAGAAATCAAGATTAATGGTCTCACCCTGCGAGAAGATGCGACCAGCTATCGCAAGCAGATTGGCTATATCCCAGAAACGCCTAGTCTGTATGAGGAGTTGACTCTTAGAGAGCATATCGAGACGGTTGCCATGGCCTATGGTATTGAGCAAAAAGTGGCTTTTGATCGTGTGGAACCTTTGTTAAAAATGTTTCGTTTGGACCAGAAATTGGACTGGTTCCCTGTGCATTTTTCCAAAGGGATGAAGCAGAAGGTCATGATTATCTGTGCTTTTGTGGTGGACCCGAGTCTTTTTATCGTTGATGAGCCTTTTCTTGGCCTCGATCCGCTGGCTATTTCTGATTTGATTCAGCTTCTAGAAGTAGAAAAGCAAAAAGGTAAGTCCATTCTCATGAGTACCCACGTACTAGACTCAGCAGAAAAGATGTGTGATGCCTTTGTCATCCTCCACAAGGGAGAGGTTCGGGCTCGGGGGAACCTCCAGCAACTGCGCGAGGCTTTTGACATGCCTGAAGCGAGTTTGAACGACATTTACTTGGCTCTGACCAAAGAGGAGGAGCTATGAAAGACTTGTTTTTAAAGCGAAAGCAGGCTTTTCGTAAGGAGTGTGTTGGTTATCTGCGTTATGTTCTCAATGACCACTTTGTCTTATTCCTGCTTGTTCTCATCGGTTTTCTAGCCTACCAGTACAGTCAACTCTTGCAAGATTTTCCTGAAAATCATTGGCCCATCCTCTTGTTTTTGGGGATTGTATCTGCCTTGCTTTTGGCTTGGGGAGGAATCGCGACCTACATGGAAGGACCTGACAAGCTCTTTCTCTTAGTCAGTGAAGAGGAGGTCAAGTCATACCTCAAAGGGCAGACGGTGCGTTCACTGGTTTTCTGGACAATTGTTCAAACCCTCTTTTTACTCCTGTTTGCTCCCTTATTTTTAGCCATGGGCTATGGCTTGCTAGCCTTTCTCGTCTATGTGCTTTTACTGGGAGCAGCGAAGTACCTCCTCTTTCGACACAAAGCCAGCAAATTTTATACTGAGACTGACCTCGACTGGGACTATGTCATTGTCCAAGAAAGCAAGCGCAAGCAAGTCTTGCTTCGTTTCTTTGCTCTCTTTACTCAGGTCAAGGGCATTTCAAATAGTGTCAAACGTCGCGCTTATCTGGATTTTATCCTTAAAGTAGTTCAGAAAGTGCCGAGCAAGATTTGGCAAAACCTCTATCTTCGTTCTTATCTGCGAAATGGAGATCTCTTTGCCCTCAGTCTCCGCCTCTTACTCCTATCCTTGTTAGCTGTGATCTTCATCGAGCAATCCTGGATCGCGACAGCAGTAGTAGTTTTATTTAACTATCTCCTGCTCTTTCAGTTACTGGCCCTCTATCATGCCTTTGACTACCAGTACTTGACTCAGCTCTTTCCACTAGAAAAAGGGGAGAAAGAGAAGGGATTGAAACAGATTGTACTCGGTGTGGGAAGTGCAGTTCTTTTGCTGGAATTGCTGGTCGGAGCAGTGGTTTTTCAAGAAAAAATAGCCTTGTTGGCTCTTGTAGGGGCTGGTTTCTTCCTACAATTGTTTTATTTACCTTACCAACTAAAAAGATTGGTTGACGAATAGACCAAAAACTAGTAGAATAGTAAGGAAACTTTATACGGAGGAAAGAAATGGACTTGGGTGATAATGAGCTAACGCTGACCCCTATCCCTGGGAAGAGTGGCAAAGCTTATATGGGAAGCTACCCTGATGGGAAGCGCGTCTTTGTAAAAATGAACACCTCTCCAATCCTACCTGGCCTTGCCAGAGAACAAATCGCTCCTCAATTACTATGGACTCGTCGTTTAGCGGATGGTCGTGATATGTGTGCACAAGAATGGTTGACGGGCAAAATCTTGACCCCCTACGATATGAATCGCAAGCAGATTATCAATATCTTGAACCGCCTTCACCGCTCGCGTCCCTTGATGAAGCAGTTGAGCCGTTTGGGCTATACCATGGAAACACCAGTTGATTTGCTACGTTCTTGGCAGCAAGGAGTTCCAGAAATCTTGAAGCAGAACCACTATTTGAACAGTGTGATTGCTGAGCTAGGTAAGACGGTTCCAGGTTTTAGGGAAGACCATGCAACGATTGTGCATGGAGATCTTCGTCATAGTAATTGGATTGAGACAGAGAGTGGACTCGTTTATCTAGTGGATTGGGATTCGGTTCGTCTGACGGATCGTATGTTTGATGTAGCGCATTTGCTATGCCACTACATTCCGGATCATCAGTGGCGCCAATGGTTGAGAGACTACGGCTATAAGTACAATCAGACAGTGTTAGATAAATTGTATTGGTATGGTCAGTATTCTTACTTGAACCAGATTGCCAAATACTGTGAAAATCAAGATTTAGACAATGTAAACCGGGAGATTTACGCCTTGCGTGTCTTCCGTGACAAGTATGGAAAGAAGAGATGAGAGTTAGAAATCGTAAAGGGGCTACAGAATTACTAGAGGCCAATCCTCAGTATGTGGTCCTCAATCCCTTAGAAGCAAAAGGGAAATGGCGAGACTTGTTTGGAAATGATCATCCTATTCATGTTGAGGTTGGAAGTGGGAAAGGGGCCTTCGTATCTGGAATGGCCAAGCAAAATCCTGACATCAACTACATCGGGATTGACATCCAAAAGTCGGTATTGAGCTATGCCTTGGACAAGGTGCTTGAAGTTGGAGTTCCCAATATCAAATTGCTGTGGGTAGATGGTTCAGATCTGACCGACTACTTTGAAGACGGTGAAATTGATCGTCTCTACCTAAACTTTTCAGATCCATGGCCTAAAAAACGCCATGAAAAACGTCGTTTGACTTACAAGAGTTTCTTGGCTACCTTCAAGCGCATTTTGCCTGAGCATGGGGAAATCCATTTTAAGACGGATAACCGTGGCTTATTTGAGTACAGTCTAGTGAGCTTTTCTCAGTATGGCATGAAACTCAATGGTGTTTGGCTGGACTTGCATGCCAGTGATTTTGAAGGCAATGTCATGACAGAGTATGAGCAAAAATTCTCAAGCAAGGGTCAAGTGATCTACCGAGTTGAGGCAGAATTTTAAGAAATAGCTTGAAAACCAGCTGTTTGAGTGCTAATACTTTACATAAATTGACAAACGTGCTATACTGATAGTAAGAATATGAGAAAGAGAGGCGGGGAAATATCTTCGCCTCTTGCTTATGAGGAGGTGGACGCAATCGCAACAATCGTAGAATTAGTCAGAGAAGTTGTAGAACCTGTCATCCAAGCACCTTTCGAACTCGTGGATATCGAGTATGGAAAGATTGGCAGTGACATGATTCTCAGTATTTTTGTAGATAAACCTGAAGGAATTACCTTGAACGACACGGCAGACTTGACAGAAATTATCAGTCCTGTCTTAGACACCATCAAGCCAGATCCCTTCCCAGAACAATATTTCCTAGAAATCACCAGTCCAGGCTTGGAACGTCCTTTGAAAACCGAGGATGCTGTCGCTGGAGCAGTTGGGAAATACATTCATGTCGGGCTCTACCAAGCCATCGATAAGCAAAAAGTCTTTGAAGGTACCTTAGTGTCCTTTGAAGAAGACGAGTTGACCATGGAATATATGGACAAGACACGTAAGAAAACCGTCCAAATTCCATACAGTTTAGTATCAAAAGCACGTTTAGCAGTAAAACTATAGAAAAGAAAGGATAGCTTTTGAGGATTCAAAAGTGAAGAAAACATGAGTAAAGAAATGCTAGAGGCCTTCCGCATTTTGGAAGAAGACAAGGGAATCAAAAAAGAAGACATCATCGACGCAGTAGTAGAGTCGCTTCGTTCCGCTTATCGCAGACGCTATGGTCAATCTGACAGCGTAGCCATTGACTTCAATGAAAAGACAGGTGACTTTACAGTTTATACTGTCCGTGAAGTTGTTGATGAAGTGTTTGATAGCCGCTTGGAAATCAGCTTGAAAGATGCTCTTGCCATTAATTCAGCCTATGAACTTGGTGACAAAATCAAGTTTGAAGAAGCACCTGCTGAGTTTGGTCGTGTAGCAGCCCAATCTGCCAAACAAACCATCATGGAAAAAATGCGCAAGCAAACACGTGCCATCACTTACAATACTTACAAAGAACATGAGCAAGAAATCATGTCTGGTACGGTAGAACGCTTTGACAACCGCTTTATCTATGTCAACCTTGGTAGCATCGAAGCCCAATTGTCAAAACAAGACCAAATCCCTGGAGAAGTTTTTGCTTCCCACGACCGTATCGAAGTCTACGTTTACAAGGTTGAAGACAACCCTCGTGGTGTTAACGTATTTGTTAGCCGTAGCCATCCAGAAATGATCAAACGCTTGATGGAGCAAGAAATTCCAGAAGTCTACGATGGAACTGTTGAAATCATGAGCGTAGCCCGCGAAGCTGGTGACCGTACGAAAGTTGCCGTTCGTAGCCACAATCCAAACGTGGACGCTATCGGGACAATCGTTGGACGTGGTGGTGCCAATATCAAGAAAATCACCAGCAAATTCCACCCAGCTCGTTACGATGCTAAGAGCGACCGCATGATTCCTGTTGAAGAAAACATCGACGTTATCGAGTGGGTAGCAGATCCAGCTGAGTTTATCTACAATGCCATCGCACCGGCAGAGGTTGACCAAGTTATCTTTGATGAAAACGACAGCAAACGTGCTTTGGTCGTTGTACCTGATAACAAGCTTTCTCTTGCCATCGGTCGTCGTGGACAAAACGTTCGCTTGGCAGCTCACTTGACGGGTTACCGTATTGATATCAAGTCTGCCAGTGAGTTTGAAGCTATGGAAGAAGCAGGTCAAGTTGATTACGCAGATGTAGATGAATTGATCGAAGAATAAAAGCTGCTAGAGGAGGGAAAGATGAAAACAAGAAAAATCCCTTTGCGCAAGTCTGTTGTGTCCAACGAAGTGATTGACAAGCGTGATTTGCTCCGCATTGTCAAGAACAAGGAAGGACAGGTCTTTATCGATCCGACAGGCAAGGCCAATGGCCGTGGCGCTTATATCAAGCTAGACAATACAGAAGCCCTAGAGGCCAAAAAGAAGAAAGTCTTTAACCGCAGCTTTAACATGGAAGTGGAAGAAAGCTTTTATGACGAGTTGATCGCCTATGTGGATCACAAAGTAAAAAGAAGAGAGTTAGGACTTGAATAAGCAAAAAGTAAGCAATCTCCTGGGTCTTGCTCAACGAGCAGGTCGGATCATATCAGGTGAGGAATTGGTGGTCAAGGCCATCCAAGACCAGAAAGCCAAGCTAGTCTTTCTAGCTCATGATGCTGGTCCCAATCTAACCAAGAAGATTCAAGATAAAAGTGACTATTATCAAGTAGAAGTTATAACCGTGTTTTCAACACTGGAATTAAGCATAGCAGTCGGAAAATCAAGAAAGGTTTTGGCTGTGACAGATGCTGGATTTACAAAGAAAATGAGGTCTCTTATGGAATAGAAGAGGAGGACATGATTTGTCTAAGAAAAGATTGTACGAAATCGCAAAAGAACTTGGAAAAGAAAGTAAAGAAGTTGTAGCGCGTGCAAAAGAGTTGGGCTTGGATGTGAAAAGCCACTCATCGAGCGTGGAAGCTGCTGCTGCTGAGCGAATCGCAGCGAGCTTTAAATCTGCACCTGCTCCTAAGGCAGAAGCAAAACCTGTAGCACCAAAAGCAAGTGTAGAAAAGAAAGCGGAAAAGCCTGCATCAGCTACACCAGTAGCCACTAAGGAAGAAAGTAAACCAGCTGCACCTGCAGCTCCTAAGGAAGAAAAAGTAGTGGCAGCGAGACCACAAAGTCGAAACTTCAAGGCGGAGCGTGAGGCGCGTGCCAAAGAGCAGGCAGAGCGACGCAAACAAAACAAGGGCAACAACCGTGACCAACAACAAAACGGCAACCGTCAGAAAAACGACGGCCGTAATGGTGGTAAATCTGGTCAAGGGAACCGCGACAACCGCCGTTTTAACGACCAAGGAAAAAAACCACAAGGTCAAGGGAATCGTGGCAATAATCGCCGTCAGCAACAAGACTTCCAGCCAAAACCAGCTGGCCCACGTGTTGACTTTAAAGCCCGTGCAGCAGCCCTAAAAGCAGAGCAAAATGCAGAGTACGCACGCTCAAGCGAGGAGCGCTTCAAACAATCGCAAGCTGCCAAAGAAGCCTTGGTTCAAGCTAATAAACGCAAGGAACCTGAGGAAATCTTTGAAGAAGCTGCTAAGCTAGCTGAACAAACGCAGCCAGCCGTAACAGTAGCTCCTGTAGCGAAAGAAGCGCCAGTGGATACACGTCGTAAAAAACAAGCTCGACCAGACAAAGAACGTGATGATTATGATCACGAAGAAGATGGTCCTAGAAAACAACAAAAGAATCGAAGTAGTCAGAATCAAGTGAGAAATCAAAGAAATAGTAACTGGAATAACAATAAGAAGAACAAAAAAGGCAATAACAAGAACAATCGTAACCAGACTCCAAAACCTGTTACAGAGCGCAAGTTCCACGAATTGCCAACAGAATTTGAGTATACAGATGGTATGACTGTTGCGGAAATCGCAAAACGTATCAAACGTGAACCAGCTGAAATCGTTAAGAAACTTTTCATGATGGGTGTCATGGCCACACAAAACCAATCCTTGGATGGGGAAACAATTGAACTCCTCATGGTGGATTATGGTATTGAAGCCAAACAAAAGGTTGAAGTGGATAATGCCGACATCGAACGTTTCTTTGTCGAAGATGGTTATCTCAATGAAGATGAATTGGTTGAGCGCCCACCAGTTGTAACCATCATGGGACACGTTGACCATGGTAAAACAACACTCTTAGATACCCTTCGTAACTCTCGTGTTGCGACAGGTGAAGCAGGTGGTATCACTCAGCATATCGGTGCCTACCAAATCGTGGAAAATGGTAAGAAGATTACCTTCCTTGATACACCAGGACACGCGGCCTTTACATCTATGCGTGCGCGTGGTGCTTCTGTTACCGATATTACGATCTTGGTCGTAGCGGCAGATGACGGGGTTATGCCTCAGACAATTGAAGCCATCAACCACTCAAAAGCGGCTAACGTTCCAATTATCGTAGCTATCAACAAGATTGATAAACCAGGTGCCAACCCAGAACGCGTTATCGGTGAATTGGCAGAGCATGGGGTTATGTCAACAGCTTGGGGTGGAGATTCTGAATTTGTTGAAATCTCAGCTAAGTTCAACCAAAACATCGATGAACTCTTGGAAACAGTCCTTCTTGTGGCTGAAATCCAAGAACTCAAGGCAGATCCAACAGTGCGTGCTATCGGTACGGTTATCGAAGCTCGTTTGGATAAAGGGAAAGGTGCGGTCGCAACACTTCTTGTGCAACAAGGTACTCTGAATGTGCAAGACCCTATCGTTGTCGGAAATACCTTTGGTCGTGTCCGTGCTATGACCAACGACCTTGGTCGTCGTGTTAAGGTTGCAGGACCATCAACGCCAGTTTCTATCACAGGTTTGAACGAAGCGCCGATGGCTGGTGACCACTTTGCCGTTTACGAAGATGAAAAATCTGCGCGTGCAGCAGGTGAAGAACGTGCCAAACGTGCCCTTATGAAACAACGCCAAGCTACCCAACGTGTCAGCCTTGAAAACCTCTTTGATACACTTAAAGCTGGTGAACTCAAGTCAGTCAACGTTATCATCAAGGCCGACGTACAAGGTTCAGTTGAAGCCCTTTCTGCCTCACTTCAAAAGATCGATGTAGAAGGTGTCAAAGTTACCATCGTTCACTCAGCGGTCGGTGCCATCAACGAATCTGATGTGACTCTTGCAGAAGCTTCAAATGCCTTTATCATCGGTTTCAACGTGCGCCCTACACCACAAGCTCGTCAACAAGCAGAAGAAGATGATGTAGACATCCGTCTCCACAGCATTATCTACAAGGTTATCGAAGAGATGGAAGAAGCCATGAAAGGGATGCTTGACCCAGAATTTGAAGAAAAAGTTATCGGTGAAGCGATTATCCGTGAAACCTTTAAGGTGTCTAAAGTGGGAACTATCGGTGGATTTATGGTTACTAGCGGTAAGGTTACCCGTGACTCTAAAGTCCGTGTTATCCGTGACGGTGTCGTTATCTATGACGGCGAACTCGCAAGCTTGAAACACTACAAAGACGACGTCAAAGAAGTTACAAACGGTCGTGAAGGTGGATTGATGATTGATGGCTACAATGATATCAAGATGGATGATGTGATTGAGGCTTATGTCATGGAAGAAATCAAGAGATAAGATTTTTGCTCCTTTCTTAGGTGGTGAGGGACGCAAGCAAACCGATGGTTTCATTGCTTATTTTTGAGCCTAAGGTCTCAAAAATCCCCTGTGATGGGACTGATAAATCAGTTCCATCACTTTCACCACAGTGAAGGAAGCAGGTGATTTCAAATTGAACGTCGTTTCAATTTGAATTAAAAATCAAGAAATTTAAAAATAGCTAGGTCTGCTGGCCTAGCTTTTGGTTCAAAGTAGAGAAAGGAATATCATGGCAAATCATTTCCGTACGGATCGTGTGGGCATGGAAATCAAGCGTGAAGTCAATGAGATTTTGCAAAAGAAAGTCCGTGATCCGCGTGTCCAAGGTGTGACCATCACAGATGTTCAGATGCTAGGTGACTTGTCTGTAGCCAAGGTTTACTACACCATTTTGAGTAACCTTGCTTCGGATAACCAAAAAGCTCAAATTGGGCTTGAAAAAGCAACTGGTACTATCAAACGTGAACTTGGTCGCAATTTGAAATTGTATAAAATCCCAGATTTAACCTTCGTCAAGGATGAGTCCATTGAATATGGAAACAAAATTGACGAGATGCTACGCAATCTGGATAAGAACTAAGAAAGAGGGGATACCCTCTTTTTTGGTGGAGAAATGGCAATAAAAAATACTGGAGAATCTCTCTAGAGTAAAAAATTGTTAAAAAGCTTTATAAAACTCAGCTTGTATGATAGTATAGAAATTGGAAAGAGTAATATGAAATGATTTTTTATCAATAACTAGCTAGTCTGGTATAGCAATCAGCTAGAAACTGCAGTTAGACGAGGGAAGGTAATATGGGGTTCATTAAAATTCTAGCCAAGACTTACGGGAATTACTTTTTCATGATGCAAAGCGTCAAAGTTCTGAAGAACATGGAAAAAGACGACAATGCTCTAGTAGGATTCGGGAAAGTACTGCTTGCTGACAAGTTGATGGATGTGGCCCAGTGGCTCGCAAAACCAGAGGATAAAGAATAACTTGAAATGAAAGAAACTAGCAGGAATTCCACTGCTAGTTTTTTAATCTCTTCCCATATGGTATAATATAATCAGTAAAATCATTTTATGCTCAATGAAAATCAAAGAGTAAACTAGGAAACTAGCTGCAGGCTGTACTTGAGTACGGCAAGGCGACGCTGACGCGGTTTGAATTTGATTTTTGAAGAGTATTAGAACATACATGGAGGTCGTCATGGATAATATCATCGATGTGTCAATTCCCGTTGCAGAAGTGGTGGACAAGCATCCAGAAGTCTTGGAAATCCTAGTGGAGCTTGGTTTTAAACCGCTTGCTAACCATTTGATGCGCAACACTGTCGGGCGTAAAGTATCGCTCAAACAGGGTTCTAAACTTGAAGGAACTCCTATGGACAAGATTGTCCGCACGCTAGAAGCGAACGGCTATGAAGTGATTGGATTAGACTAATGGCAGATGAACGGATTCATATCCTACGGGATATTTTGTTAGAATTGCACAATGGTGCCTCTCCTGAGTCAGTTCAGGAGCGTTTTGATGCGACCTTTACGGGTGTTTCAGCCATCGAGATTTCCCTCATGGAGCACGAGCTGATGAACTCAGACTCAGGTGTTACCTTTGAAGATGTCATGGAGCTCTGTGATGTCCATGCCAATCTTTTTAAAAATGCTGTTAAGGGCGTCGAAGTGGAGGATACTGAACACCCTGGCCACCCAGTTCGCGTCTTCAAGGATGAAAATTTGGCTCTCCGTGCAGCCTTGATTCGCATTCGGAGGTTGTTAGATACCTATGAGTCTATGGAAGACGAGGAAATGCTTGTGGAGATGCGCAAGGGTTTGGTCCGTCAAATGGGCCTTTTGGGGCAATTTGACATTCACTATCAGCGCAAGGAAGAGCTCTTTTTCCCCATCATGGAGCGTTATGGTCACGATTCACCCCCTAAAGTCATGTGGGGAGTGGATGATCAGATCAGGGAACTCTTTCAGACAGCTCTAGCGACGGCTAAGGCACTACCAGAAGTGTCTATTAGCAGTGTAAAGGAAACTTTCGAAGCTTTTGCGACAGAGTTTGAAAGTATGATTTTCAAGGAAGAGTCTATCCTTCTCATGATTCTCCTTGAGTCCTTCACTCAGGATGACTGGATTCAGATTGCGGAGGAGAGCGATGCCTACGGCTATGCCATCATCCGTCCGTCAGAGAAATGGGTGCCAGAACGACAGAGCTTTGTTGAGGAAAAGAGTGCAGAGGAGACAGTACAACTAGACACGGCAGAAGGTCAAGTTCAGCAAGTTATCGATACACCAGAAGGCCAGTTCACCATTACCTTTACCCCTAAGGAAAAGGAAGCAGTGCTGGACCGCCATAGCCAACAGGCTTTTGGCAATGGCTATCTATCAGTCGAGCAGGCCAACCTCATCCTCAATCACCTCCCTATGGAGATTACTTTTGTCAATAAAGACGATATTTTTCAGTATTACAATGACAATACGCCAGCTGATGAGATGATTTTCAAACGGACGCCATCTCAAGTCGGGCGTAATGTAGAACTCTGCCATCCGCCCAAGTACTTAGACAAGGTGAAGGCTGTTATGAAAGGTCTTCGTGAAGGGGTCAAGAACAAGTATGAGATGTGGTTCAAGTCAGAGTCGCGAGGCAAGTTTGTCCACATCACCTATGCTGCGGTACACGATGAGAACGGGGAATTCCAAGGCGTGTTGGAGTATGTTCAGGATATCCAACCCTACCGAGAGATTGATACGGACTATTTCCGTGGATTAGAATAAGGAGAATCAATGAGTTACGAACAGGAATTTATGAAGGAGTTTGAAGCCTGGGTCAATACCCAGATTATGATCAACGACATGGCGCACAAGGAAAGTCAAAAAGTCTACGAAGAAGACCAAGACGAGCGTGCCAAAGATGCCATGATTCGCTACGAGAGTCGCTTGGATGCTTATCAGTTTTTGCTGGGTAAGTTTGAAAATTTCAAAGCAGGCAAGGGTTTCCATGACTTGCCAGAAGGCTTGTTTGGCGAGAGAAACTACTAATCGTTACAAATCAAAAAGTGCGTATGAACGCACTTTTTCTGTTTATACGTGATGTGTGTATTTGGTAATCCATTGTTCCATTTTGATATGCAACCAGAATGAATAGATGCCCAAAGTGATGGTGAGCAAGAACCACTTGATCCAGTTTCCAAATAATTGAGAACCTGTTCCGTCAAAATAGAGGCGACGTCTATCGATGACAGTGTGTTGGACTTTCCAGTTTTGCATCATACAAACTGCCCAAGGCGTAGTGATCCCAATAGTAAATCCTATGATGATCATGGCTAGGATAGCATATCTAACCTAGCTCAAAAGGCCACCATCAAAGTAACTTTCATTATTCATATTGTTCTCCTTATCAGCTTTTTACGTGAATTAGTCTTGCACATTACTGCATGTTTTATCAAGAAGTTGAATCATTGTCAAATTAGATTGAAAGAAAAGGACGGCTAGATTTTTAGGAGCAATCTCGTTTCCTTTCTTGATTTTTTCCCAAAATCTTGATAGAATATCTTTATTAAATCCTTGTCAGAGCAGGGATTTTTTATTGAAAGGATTTTATCATGTCAAAGAAACTCCAACGTAAAAAACAATTGCGAAATAGCCTTCGTCGTTCTGGTGCCTTTTCAAGTACGGTGACCAAGGTTGTCGAAGAAACAAAAAAAGTTGTGAAACATGCAGAAAAATCTGCTAGCGAAGCAGGGAAAGTTGTCTCTAAAAAAGTGGAACAAGCAGTAGAAGCAACTAAAGAGCAAGCTCAAAAAGTTACAAGCTCTGTAGAAGAATTCGCAGCCAACCTAGGTGGACTTTCAGTCGACCGTGCCAAGACTTTCTACGATGAAGGCATCAAGTCGGCTGCTGATTTCAAAAATTGGACAGAAAAAGAACTCCTTGCCTTAAAAGGAATCGGTCCAGCTACCATCAAGAAATTAAAAGAAAACGGCATCAAGTTCAAGTAATCTTTCTTGCCCCTTGCATTTCCGTCAAAAACTTGTTAAAATAAAGCTATTAGAGGTGTTTTGAGTCCCACATTTTACAGAAAGTGGCGGTGCTGAGAAGTCCACAAATGTGTCAAAACTGGTTGCTGATGGATGAAAAATGAAATAATATTGTCTTTTTGTTTTAAAGACGAGAGTTGCGGGCATCTGCCCGAAATTGGGTGGTACCGCGGATAAGCACATTCGTCCCTGTCATGTAGATGGCAGGGGCGATTTTTTGTAGAAAGCGAGGTAGAAGGATGACAAGAGCAGAGTTGCCAGAACGAATAGAGACCGAGCGTCTGGTCTTGCGAGTCCGTTCCGTGCCTGATGTTGTGGATATCTTTGACTATGCCAGTAGGCCAGAAGTTTCCTATCCAGCAGGTTTTCCGCCCGTCAAGACCTTGGAAGATGAGATTTATTATCTGGAGCATATTCTGCCCGAGCGTAATGAAAAGAACGATCTTCCAGCGGGCTATGGAATTGTCGCTAAAGGAACCGATAAGGTCATCGGCTCTGTTGATTTCCCTCGTCGTCACGAGGATGATGTCTTGGAGATTGGCTATATCTTACATCCAGACCATTGGGGTCTAGGTTATGTTCCAGAAGCAGCGCATGCCTTGATTGACCTAGCTTTTAAAGAACTGGGTCTTCATAAGATTGAACTGACTTGCTTTGGGTATAACCTTCAAAGTCAACGAGTCGCAGAGAAACTTGGCTTTACCTTAGAAGCTCGAATCCGAGACCGTAAAGATGCCCAAGGCAACCGCTGTGACGATTTGAGATATGGCTTGCTGAGGAGTGAGTGGGAGGTGATTTGATGCATCTTTTCATCATTGGGGCTCCAGCTTCTGGGAAAATGACGATTGGTCAAGAGTTATCTCGACTGACAAATGCTACCCTCTTTTATAACCATCAAGCCATCGATTTTGCACTAGAAATCTATCAGGACTATACAGAGGAAATGTGGGAATTTGTTCGTGGAATTACCTTTTCTTTCCTTGGAGCAAGTGCTAGGAATCAGCGATCTGTGATTTTAACAGACGTAATTGATTTTTCAAATCAGTACCAGCTGCTGTATTTGAAGCAAATTCAGGATTTGTTGGATGATTATCATCAAGAGATTCTGTTTGTTGAGTTGGAAACGACACTTGAAGAGCGCTTACGTCGAAATCGAACGGAGAATCGATTAAAGCATAAACCCTTAAAACGGTATATTGAGATATCTGAAAGAGAAATTTTGGAGACTGCTGAAACACTTCAATTAAATTCCCAACATCAACCGAATGAGTTGCACCACTACTTTAAAATAAATAATACGAATTTGTCTGCAGAAGAAGCTGCTAAGCAAATTCAAAATAAAATGAATACAATAGAGAAAGGACAAACACATGTCTAAAGAACTTTCACCTAAATACAATCCAGCCGAGGTTGAGGCTGGTCGTTACCAAAAATGGCTTGATGCTGATGTTTTCAAGCCTTCAGGCGATCAAAAGGCTAAGCCTTATTCAATCGTTATTCCACCACCAAACGTAACTGGTAAACTTCACCTTGGTCACGCTTGGGATACGACTCTACAAGATATCATCATCCGTCAAAAACGTATGCAAGGTTTTGACACGCTTTGGCTTCCAGGTATGGACCATGCGGGGATTGCCACTCAGGCTAAGGTTGAGGAGCGCTTGCGTGGTGAGGGCATCAGCCGTTATGACCTTGGTCGTGAAAAATTCTTGGAAAAAGTCTGGGAATGGAAAGACGAATATGCTACTACCATCAAGGAACAATGGGGCAAGATGGGGCTCTCTGTAGACTATTCTCGCGAGCGTTTCACTCTTGACGAAGGTTTGTCAAAAGCTGTTCGCAAGGTCTTTGTGGACCTTTACAAGAAAGGCTGGATCTACCGTGGTGAGTTTATCATCAACTGGGACCCAGCAGCTCGCACAGCTCTTTCTGATATTGAGGTTATCCACAAGGACGTGGAAGGTGCCTTCTACCACATGAACTACATGCTAGAAGACGGTTCACGCGCCCTTGAAGTTGCGACAACTCGTCCTGAGACCATGTTTGGGGACGTTGCGGTTGCGGTCAATCCAGAAGACCCACGCTACAAGGACTTGATTGGAAAAAACGTCATCCTTCCAATCGCTAATAAACTAATCCCAATTGTTGCAGACGAACATGCCGATCCCGAGTTTGGTACAGGTGTCGTGAAAATCACGCCTGCCCACGATCCAAACGACTTCTTGGTTGGTCAACGACACAACTTGCCACAAGTCAATGTTATGAACGATGACGGAACTATGAATGACTTGGCCTTTGAATTTGCAGGCATGGACCGTTTTGAAGCTCGTAAGGCAGTCGTTGCTAAGCTGGAAGAAATCGGTGCCCTTGTTAAAATCGAAAAACGTGTCCACAGTGTTGGTCACTCAGAGCGTACAGGTGTAGTGGTTGAGCCACGCTTGTCTACTCAATGGTTCGTTAAGATGGACCAATTGGCTAAGAACGCCATTGCCAACCAAGACACAGAAGACAAGGTAGAATTCTACCCACCTCGTTTCAATGATACCTTCCTTCAATGGATGGAAAATGTTCACGACTGGGTAATCTCTCGTCAGCTCTGGTGGGGTCACCAAATCCCTGCTTGGTACAATGCTGAGGGTGAAATATATGTCGGCGAAGAAGCTCCAGAAGGTGACGGTTGGACTCAGGACGAAGACGTCTTGGATACTTGGTTCAGTTCTGCCCTCTGGCCATTCTCAACCATGGGCTGGCCTGATGTCGACTCAGAAGACTTTAAACGTTATTATCCAACATCAACTTTGGTGACTGGTTATGATATTATTCCGTTCTGGGTGTCTCGGATGATTTTCCAAGGTTTGGAATTTACTGGCAAGTCGCCATTCAAAAATGCGTTGATTCATGGTCTCATTCGTGATGAGCAAGGACGTAAGATGTCGAAATCTCTCGGTAACGGGATTGATCCAATGGATGTTATTGATAAGTACGGAACAGATAGCCTTCGTTGGTTCCTTTCAAACGGTTCTGCACCAGGACAAGACGTGCGCTTCTCTTACGAGAAAATGGATGCTTCATGGAACTTCATTAACAAGATCTGGAACATCTCTCGCTACATCCTCATGAACAATGAAGGCTTGACCCTTGAGCAAGCAACTGCCAATGTCGAAAAAGTGGTTAAGAAGGAAGCTGGAAACGTCACAGACCGCTGGATTCTCCACAACCTCAATGAAACGATCGGAAAAGTCACTGAAAACTTTGACAAGTTTGAGTTTGGTGTCGCTGGCCACATCCTCTACAACTTCATCTGGGATGAGTTTGCGGACTGGTACGTTGAGTTGACCAAGGAAGTCCTTTATAGCGACAACGAAGAAGAGAAAGTCATCACACGTTCTGTTCTCCTTTACACTTTGGACAAGATCCTTCGTCTCCTTCACCCAATCATGCCATTCGTGACAGAGGAAATCTTTGGACAAATCTCAGAAGGCTCTATCGTTACAGCAGAATACCCAACTGTCAACCCAGCCTTTGAAGACCTTGCTGCCCACACTGGTGTGGAAAGTCTTAAAGACTTGATCCGTGCTGTTCGGAATGCGCGTGCGGAAGTAAACGTAGCACCAAGCAAGCCTATCACCATCCTTGTTAAGACAAGCGATAGCGACTTGGAAGCCTTCTTTAACAGCAATGTCAACTACATCAAACGCTTCACAAATCCAGAACACTTGGAAATCGCATCAACCATCCCTGCCCCTGAGCTCGCAATGTCAAGCGTCATCACAGGAGCAGAAATCTACTTACCACTGGCTGACCTCCTCAATGTCGAAGAAGAACTCGCTCGTCTTGACAAGGAACTGGCTAAATGGCAAAAAGAACTGGATATGGTTGGTAAGAAGCTCTCTAACGAACGCTTCGTAGCCAACGCCAAACCAGAAGTCGTCCAAAAAGAACGCGACAAACAAGCCGACTACCAAGCTAAGTACGACGCGACCGTCGCACGTATTGATGAGATGAAGAAGTTGGTGAAATAAACATAGAAACACGGTGATGAGCCGTGTTTTTTTGGTATAATTTAGAATGGAAAGCAGTTTTTGGAGGGAAATGAGTTGATTACTTCATCTGTTAAAGCACAACAAGTTGTTGAAGGGTTTATTCAATTACAAAGTATTAATCTATTTTCAGGAACAGGAATACAAACAGAACTGAAAATTTTTATGCCTAGATTAAATGGAAAAGATTTTGATTATGCTTCATTTGCGTCAGACCTTCGGTCTATACTTGATGGTTTTGTCTTGAACAAAAAGACAATAAAAAAATACATTGAAGAAGAAAATTATATGGAATTATCATTACAAGCTAGAAATAAATTTAGAGATGTTTATGTGAATAATGGTGAACTTGGTGAACTTATTTTATACACTTTTCTTGAGGGTAATCTTCGAGCGCCTAAAATCTTATCAAAAATGTCTTTAAAGACATCTAATAATATGTTTGTAAATGGAGCTGATGGTGTACATTTGTTAAAGATTTCAGAAAGTAATTATCATTTGATTTTTGGTGAAGCTAAGATGTATGCCGTTTTTTTAGATGGTTTTAAAGCGGCTTGTAAATCTTTAAAAGAATTTATAGGGAATAGTAGAATGTTTGAATTGAATTTAATCGATTCACAATTAGAAAATGAGATACTAGATCAGAATGATGTTGACTTAATATCCAAAATTATATATCCTTCTAAGAGCCAAAATATATATACAGTTGTGGATGCATACTCTGTCTTTGTTGGCTTCCAAATTGATATCCCTGATGAAAAACTATATTTGTCAGATGAAGAATATAATTTGTGGATAAAGGATGAGATAGAAGTAGAGATTAAAAAGGCATCTGCAAAAATGGAAGATGCCATAAAAAAATATTCGTTGATAGGAAAGAATTTCTATTTATATGTTATGCCATTTATAAAAATAGATGAGACTAGAAAGAACATTTTGAAGGAGGTGGTGGAATGAGTAATGAATCAATAATGGCATGGTTGAATAGTAGAGCTATTGAGGATAGTTACTTGTACGAACTATTAGCTGAAAGTCAAATTAGATATGGAGATAATCTGCTAGGAATCTCTAAAAAAGTAATGGATAAAAAAAGGTTTTTAGACTTATTGAGATTTGCTGATATACTTTCAAGATCTGAGAAAGCTCAGAATAGAAATATCTCATTAAAAATAATCTCTCTTTTATATGATGAATTTAAAGAAAATATGACTTTTCAATTAGTTTCTAAAAGCGTGTTAGTTAAGCTTGGTAATTTTCCATCTTTAAGTCTTATTGATTCTAATTGTGAAAATAATATTTTTAATTTTGACATTGAGATTGATAAATTAATTAAAAATATTTTTCAAAGTACTTCGAATAAGAACAAAATTTTTACAGATGCTCAATACAAAATATTTAAGGAATTACAGGGGACAAATCATTATAGTTTTTCTGCTAGCACTTCGTTCGGTAAGTCGTTCTTACTTACTGAGTATGTTAAGTGGATTATTGATGAAGGAAATGCAAGTCAAAATATTGCTTTCTTAGTTCCTAGTAGAGCTTTAATTTCACAAGTTGAAGAAGATTTAAGTAAAGTAATCGTTGGTACTAGATATAAGATACTGACGGTTCCTGAAATCCCAGATTTGTATAAACATAAAAAGTTCATTTTTGTTTTGACTCCTGAACGGCTCATACAATACTTTTCTCAAAGAAATCCCCCCATTTCTATCTTAATAGTAGATGAAGCACAGAAATTAGTCGCTAATGATGGAAGATCTCCGATTTTCTACCATGCCATTTCTTTGGCTAAGCAAAAAAGTATCAAACTTTTTTTTGCCTCTCCAAATGTTCCTAATCCAGAATTATTTTTAAATTTAGTAGGCAATTCTACGGATGAAGCTACTCAAATCATTGATATGAATGTCTCTAGAAATTTATTTTATATTGATTTACAATCGCTCTGTATAAGGCAATATCTTGAATATTGTAACGAAGATGTAAAAGAAAGAACTTTTAGGTGCAAAAATCTATTTGATACTGTGAGTTATTTATCTAAGAGCCAACAATCCATCATTTATTGTAATTCACTCAGTGATACAATGGCTTTTGCTGATAAGTTTAGTGAGGGTTTCTCACAGATCAACAATAAAAATTTAGAGGATTTGTCTGATTTTATTAAAGATACAATACATGAGAGATATGGGCTAGCTGAAATGATTAGAAAAGGAGTTTCTACTCATTTTGGTGCTCTACCACAGGTTGTTAGAGAAAAAATTGAGGAAGAGTATAGATTAGGAAATATTAGATATTTATTTACAACCTCAACATTGTTAGAAGGTGTAAATTTGCCAGCAAAAAATATTTTTATTTTAAGTGAAAAAATTGGTCTCACTAAGATGTCTGATTTGGATTTTAGAAATTTAATTGGAAGAGCTGGAAGACTTACAAAAGAACTTTCAGGTAATATTTTTATTGTCAAATTAGATAATAAAAAATGGCAAGGTAGTGCTATTGATTTATTGAATTTAAACAAATTACCAATTTTGAATTCAGAGTTACTTACAGGGAAAGATGCATTTTATAAAAAAATTGGACAAATTATTAATGATGAACCATTGAGTAAAAATACTAGTCTTCAAAAAAGGCATTTTTTAAATGAATATGCCTCAATATTATCCTATCAGTATAAACAAAATCTAGATTCAATTTTATATAGAAAGTTAAATGAAAAGAACAAAGATTCACAGAAGATTTTAAAAGTAATTGAAAAATATGAAGTACCTTCTGAAATATTAATGACCTCAGTAACAATCAGTCCAGTTATCCAAAATAAAATATATATAAGTGAAAGGCCGTATATTTTTCCAAAGGACATTAGTTATTACACATGTAGAGAGGTTTTAGAACAAATGTTTATTATTTATAACTGGGGAGATAATGAACATAAAAATTTTCTTGGGAAAAACAATAGATTGGGTTATTATGCAACCTTAATGATTGATTGGATTACCACTAAGCCATTGAATGTCATTATAAAAAGCATTATAAAGTACTACAGTTCAAATAGATTAAATATTACTCTTGATTTTAATCAAAATTTTATTCTGTTTGATGAAAACAATTCACAACATTTAAATCATATTGTGAACCAAGTTATGAGGGATTTAGAAACGGTTGTTAGATTTTCAATTAGGAATTATATAACGAATTATTTACAGTTGACTAAACAAGATGAAAGCAAATGGAGAGATTATCTGGATTATGGTACTAATGAAAGTTTAGTAATTGAACTACAAAAACTAGGCATTGATCGACAAATTGCTATTGAAATTTCTAAGAAAGCATATAAATATTTTGAATTGAATAGCGAAAATAAATTATGGAAAATAAGAAAAGAAATAAAGAATGACGAGAATTTGAGTACTGAAGCACAAGATTCGATACTAGCTGTTCTAAAAGAACTTGAATTATAAGAATGTAAGGTGTTATTGCTATAATTTATACAATTATATTTATATATTTTATGACTTTACCACTTATATACCACTTACAACCCCATCTATCGACTCCATCGGCTGGGTAGCAAAGAAATAAAAAGTCCTGTCACTTTCTCCCATTTAACCTTTGACTATTCCGCAAAATTATCGTACAATAAAGAGTACATGATAAAATGAGGTCAGAGTCTGTTCGCTCTGGCGATAGTAGTAAAAATGAGGAGAAACGCTTTGGAATTAGAAGTATTTGCTGGGCAAGAAAAAAGTGAACTATCTATGATTGAGGTAGCGCGTGCTATCTTGGAACTTCGTGGTCGCGATCATGAGATGCATTTTAGCGATCTTGTAAACGAAATTCAAAACTACCTTGGAACATCAAACAGCGATATCCGCGAAGCTTTGCCTTTGTTCTACACAGAGTTGAACTTTGACGGTAGCTTCATCTCTCTTGGAGACAACAAATGGGGGCTTCGTTCATGGTATGGTGTGGACGAAATAGACGAAGAAATCATCGCTCTTGAAGAAAGTGACGACGATGAAGTAGCACCAAAAGCTAAGAAAAAACGCGTCAATGCCTTTATGGATGGTGATTCAGATGCCATTGACTACAATGCGGATGATCCAGAAGACGAAGATGCATACGAAGCAGATCCAGCTCTTTCATACGATGATGAAAATCCAGATGATGAGAAAAATGAAGTGGAAGCTTACGATGCAGAAATCAACGAAATCGCTCCTGATGACTTGGGTGAAGATGTGGATCTTAACGAAGAAGACGACGAGTTTTCTGACGATGACGCTGAAACGAGTGAAGAAGAGTAAAAGACTTCACAGAGGAGATCGTAAGATCTCCTTTTTTGTTGCTTGAGCGTGTTGTCCGTTTGGATGCGGATTTTTAGTTGGTTTTCTGAAAACAATCTCCTTTTTTCATCTTTTACCACTTCGGGTTGACAAATGTTCTGCTTTGAGGTATCATATTGTTCGGGCACCTCTTTTAGAGGTCGGGGCTCCCTAGTTACTAGGGAGCTATTTTTGTTTTTTCAGGAAGTTTTCTTGAAAAGTCGTTATTCATAAGGGTCTTGTTTTCGATCTCCCCTCGTAGTTAACAAGGCCTTGAGCATTTTAGAAAGAGGAATCTATGTCTACGAAATATATTTTTGTAACTGGTGGTGTGGTGTCGTCTATTGGGAAAGGGATTGTTGCAGCAAGTCTGGGCCGTCTCTTGAAAAATCGTGGTCTCAAAGTAACCATTCAAAAATTTGACCCTTATATCAATATCGACCCGGGAACCATGAGCCCTTACCAGCATGGGGAAGTCTTTGTAACGGATGATGGGGCTGAGACCGACTTGGACTTAGGTCACTATGAACGTTTCATCGATATCAACCTCAACAAATATTCCAACGTGACAACTGGTAAAATTTACAGTGAAGTTCTTCGTAAAGAGCGCCGTGGAGAATACCTTGGGGCAACTGTTCAGGTTATTCCTCATATCACAGATGCTTTGAAAGAAAAAATCAAGCGTGCCGCTGTAACGACCGACTCGGATGTCATTATCACAGAGGTTGGTGGAACCGTTGGGGATATCGAGTCCTTGCCATTCCTAGAGGCTCTTCGTCAGATGAAGGCAGATGTGGGTGCAGATAATGTCATGTACATCCATACAACCTTGCTTCCATACCTCAAGGCTGCTGGTGAGATGAAAACCAAACCGACTCAGCATTCTGTAAAAGAATTGCGTGGATTGGGAATCCAGCCAAATATGTTGGTTATTCGTACGGAGAAACCAGCTGGCCAAGGAATTAAAAACAAACTAGCTCAGTTTTGTGACGTGGCTCCAGAAGCCGTTATCGAGTCTTTGGATGTCGAACACCTTTACCAAATTCCATTGAACTTGCAGGCACAAGGCATGGACCAAATTGTTTGTGACCATTTGAAGCTAGATGCACCAGCAGCGGATATGACAGAGTGGTCAGCCATGGTGGACAAGGTCATGAACCTCAAGAAACAAGTCAAGATTTCCCTAGTTGGTAAGTATGTGGAGTTGCAAGATGCCTACATCTCAGTGGTCGAAGCCTTGAAACACTCTGGTTATGCCAACGACGCAGAAGTGAAGATTAATTGGGTCAACGCCAATGATGTGACAGCAGAGAATGTAGCAGAACTCTTGTCTGATGCAGATGGCATCATTGTGCCAGGTGGTTTTGGTCAACGTGGTACGGAAGGGAAAATCCAAGCCATTCGCTATGCGCGTGAGAATGATGTCCCAATGTTGGGAGTCTGCTTGGGAATGCAGTTGACTTGTATCGAGTTTGCTCGTCACGTTTTGGGTCTTGAAGGTGCCAATTCTGCAGAACTTGCACCAGATACAAAATACCCTATCATTGATATTATGCGTGACCAGGTTGATGTTGAGGATATGGGTGGAACCCTTCGTTTGGGACTTTATCCATCTAAGTTGAAACGTGGTTCTAAGGCAGCAGCTGCTTACCATAATCAAGAAGTGGTGCAACGCCGTCACCGTCACCGTTATGAGTTTAACAACGCCTTTCGTGAACAGTTTGAAGCAGCAGGATTTGTCTTCTCAGGAGTTTCTCCAGACAATCGTTTGGTCGAAATTGTGGAAATTCCTGAAAATAAATTCTTTGTGGCTTGTCAGTATCATCCTGAACTTTCAAGTCGTCCAAACCGCCCAGAAGAACTCTACACTGCCTTTGTCACTGCAGCAGTTGAAAACAGTAATTAGCATAATCAGAACCTTTGAGAAGAATCTCAGAGGTTTTTTAATTCATTCAGGAACTCAGGTGCCTGGCAATAAGAATTAGACTCACTGAGGGAAGAGATTTTCCTTGCTCGTATACGGCTTCCCTATTTGTCCTAGAGCCCTTTTTGTGTTACAATGAATGGTATGAAAGCTAAGAAATTATGGATGACTGGCTTGACAGTGGCTGGTCTAAGTGCCCTTGCTTTGGGTGCCAAAAAAGCAGCAGATAACCACAAACTGATGAAGACGCAAGAAGAGTTGACCGCTATCGTGCGCGAACTTTTCTCAGATATGGGTGAGATTGCGACTATCTATGTTCAAGTCTACGAAAGTAGCCTAGAGCGACTCGTCGGAGGAGTTATTTTCGAGGATGGTCGTCACTATACCTTTGTCTATGAAAATGAAGACCTAGTCTATGAGGAGGAAGTCTTATGATACAACCAGCAAGTTTAGAAGAATTAGCATCTTTAGTAGAAAAAGATGGCAAGAAAGTTTTTCTTTTTGTGGCAGACTGGTGTGGCGATTGTCGTTATATCTATCCATCCTTGCCAGAGATTGAGGAAACCAATCCAGAGTTCACCTTTATCCGAGTGGACCGAGATCAGTATCTGGAACTGGCTAAACTCTGGGATGTTTACGGGATTCCTAGTCTTGTTGTGCTAGAAAAGGACAAGGAAATCGGCCGATTTGTCAATCGTGACCGTAAAAGCAAGCAACAAATTAACGACTTTTTAGCAGGACTGAAATAGGAGAAAAAGGAAAGAATGATTTTTACATATAATAAAGAGCATGTTGGCGATGTCCTTATGATCATCGTGAAAAACAGCGGAGATGCCAAACTAGACGTGGAGCGCAAAGGCAAAGTAGCCCGTGTTTTCCTCAAAGATAATGGGGAAACAGTAGCTTGGAATATTTTCGAAGTTTCAAGTTTGTTCGAAATTGCAGAGCGCGGTCAAGTCTTTTTGACAGATGAGCAAGTAGCACGTTTGAACCAAGAATTGCAGGCGGAAGGTTTTACAGAAGAGATTGTCAATGACAAGGAACCTAAGTTTGTTGTCGGTGAGATTATCGAGATGGTAGCCCATCCTGATAGTGACCACCTCAACATCTGTCAAGTGGCCGTCGCAAGTGACAAGACAGTGCAAATCGTGGCAGGAGCACCCAATGCGCGTGTTGGGTTGAAAACCATTGTAGCTCTTCCTGGAGCGATGATGCCCAAAGGCAATCTCATTTTCCCAGGCGAACTTCGTGGTGAAAAGAGTTTTGGCATGATGTGCAGTCCTCGTGAATTGAATTTGCCAAATGCTCCGCAAAAACGTGGGGTTATTGAATTATCAGAAGACCAAGTTGTCGGAACTCCATTTGACCCAGTCAAACACTGGACTGCCTAGGAAGTTGTCAGTATCTGATAGACCAGATAGAGGGGGATAAGATGGCGAAAAATGTAGTGATTACAGGGGCTACCTCAGGAATCGGTGAAGCGATTGCGCGTGCTCATCTGGAGCAGGGGGCGAATGTCGTTCTAACAGGGCGACGGACAGACAGACTAGAGACCCTCAAGTCAGAGTTTGCAGAAACTTTTCCAAATCAAACAGTTTGGACCTTTGCACTGGATGTCACGGATATGACTATGGTCAAGACTGTTTGCTCCGATATTTTGGAAACGATAGGGCAGATTGATATCTTGGTCAATAACGCTGGACTAGCTCTTGGCTTGGCTCCCTATCAGGACTATGAAGAGTTGGATATGCTGACCATGCTGGATACCAATGTGAAGGGTTTGATGGCGGTTACTCGCTGTTTCTTGCCTTCTATGGTAAAAGCCAATCAGGGACATATTATCAATATGGGATCAACCGCAGGAATCTATGCCTATGCGGGTGCAGCAGTTTATTCAGCCACCAAGGCAGCAGTTAAGACTTTTTCAGATGGACTGCGAATTGATACGATCACAACGGACATCAAGGTGACCACCATTCAACCAGGGATTGTCGAAACAGATTTCTCTACAGTTCGTTTTCATGGTGATAAAGAGCGTGCTGCCACCGTCTATCAGGGAATTGAGGCCTTGCAAGCTCAGGATATTGCAGATACAGTGATCTATGTGACCAGTCAGCCTCGTCGTGTGCAGATTACAGATATGACCATTATGGCCAATCAACAGGCGACAGGTTTCATGGTGCATAAAAAATAAAAAATTTTCTCGAAAAGTTACAAATTTTTGTAACTTTTTTTGATTCCTTACGAATAGATAAGTAGGAGGAAGAAAATATGTATAATAAAGTTATCATGATTGGGCGCTTGACGTCTACACCAGAATTGCACAAAACAAACAACGACAAGTCAGTGGCGCGAGCAACTATCGCTGTGAACCGTCGTTACAAAGACCAAAACGGGGAACGTGAAGCTGACTTTGTCAATCTTGTTCTTTGGGGGAAATTGGCTGAAACCTTGGCAAGCTACGCAACTAAAGGTAGTCTTATCTCTGTGGATGGAGAACTTCGTACCCGTCGCTTTGAGAAAAATGGCCAGATGAACTATGTGACTGAAGTCCTTGCCACAGGATTCCAACTTTTGGAAAGCCGTGCCCAACGTGCTATGCGTGAAAATAATGCAGGACAGGATTTGGCAGACTTGGTTTTGGAAGAGGAAGAATTGCCATTTTAAGTAGTGAAAAGTCTGAGTTGGTCTCAGGCTTTTTATCTTGAGAAAGTCAGACTTTTTTCTTGACTATTTCTGACCAAGTGATACAATAGAATTATGAATTAGCACTCAGATACAAAGAGTGCTAATAATATGTATTTCATCATGGAGGAAAACAGATGTTGAAACCATTAGGAGACCGTGTGGTCTTGAAAATCGAAGAAAAAGAACAAACTGTTGGAGGCTTTGTCCTTGCAGGCTCAGCCCAAGAAAAAACAAAAACAGCCCAAGTTGTAGCTACTGGACAAGGTGTTCGTACCTTGAACGGTGACTTGGTTGCTCCAAGTGTTAAAGCTGGAGATCGTGTCTTAGTTGAAGCCCATGCAGGTCTTGATGTTAAAGATGGCGATGAAAAGTACATCATCGTTGGCGAAGCTAACATCTTGGCAATCATTGAAGAATAGAAGGAGAAAGTAAGTATGTCAAAAGAAATTAAATTTTCATCTGATGCTCGTTCAGCTATGGTTCGTGGTGTCGATATCCTTGCAGACACTGTTAAAGTAACCTTGGGACCAAAAGGTCGTAATGTCGTTCTTGAAAAATCATTTGGCTCACCCTTGATTACCAATGATGGTGTGACCATTGCCAAAGAAATCGAATTGGAAGACCATTTTGAAAATATGGGTGCCAAATTGGTATCAGAAGTAGCTTCAAAAACAAATGATATCGCAGGTGACGGGACAACTACTGCAACTGTTTTGACCCAAGCGATCGTCCGCGAAGGAATCAAAAACGTCACTGCAGGTGCCAACCCAATCGGCATTCGTCGTGGGATTGAAGCAGCGGTTGCCGCAGCAGTAGAAGCTTTGAAAAACAATGCCATTCCAGTTGCTAATAAAGAAGCCATCGCTCAAGTTGCTGCCGTATCTTCTCGTTCTGAAAAAGTCGGCGAATACATCTCTGAAGCTATGGAAAAAGTTGGCAAAGATGGTGTCATCACTATTGAAGAATCACGTGGTATGGAAACAGAGCTTGAAGTCGTTGAAGGAATGCAGTTTGACCGCGGTTATCTATCACAGTACATGGTGACGGATAGCGAAAAAATGGTGGCTGATCTTGAAAATCCATACATTTTGATTACTGACAAGAAGATTTCCAATATCCAAGAAATCTTGCCGCTTCTAGAAAGTATTCTTCAAAGCAATCGTCCACTCTTGATTATTGCGGATGATGTAGATGGCGAAGCTCTTCCAACTCTTGTATTGAACAAGATTCGTGGAACCTTCAACGTAGTAGCAGTTAAGGCACCTGGCTTCGGTGACCGTCGCAAAGCGATGCTTGAAGATATCGCTATCTTGACAGGTGGAACAGTCATCACAGAGGATCTTGGTCTTGAGTTGAAAGACGCTACTATTGAGGCGCTTGGTCAAGCTGCGAGAGTAACTGTGGACAAAGATAGCACTGTTATCGTAGAAGGTGCTGGAAATCCTGAAGCCATTTCTCACCGTGTTGCAGTTATCAAGTCACAAATCGAAACCACAACTTCTGAATTCGACCGTGAAAAACTCCAAGAACGATTGGCTAAATTGTCAGGTGGTGTCGCAGTCATCAAGGTCGGAGCTGCAACTGAAACTGAGTTGAAAGAAATGAAACTCCGCATCGAAGATGCCCTCAACGCTACTCGTGCAGCTGTTGAAGAAGGAATCGTTGCAGGTGGTGGAACAGCTCTTGTAAATGTTATCCCAGCCGTTGCTGATTTGGAATTGACAGGAGATGAAGCGACAGGACGCAATATTGTTCTCCGTGCCTTGGAAGAACCAGTTCGTCAAATCGCCCACAATGCAGGATTTGAAGGATCTATTGTCATCGATCGTTTGAAAAATGCTGAAGTTGGTACAGGCTTCAACGCAGCAACTGGCGAATGGGTCAACATGATTGAAGAAGGAATCATTGACCCAGTGAAAGTGAGCCGTTCAGCCCTTCAAAATGCAGCATCTGTAGCCAGCTTGATTTTGACAACAGAAGCAGTCGTAGCCAATAAACCGGAACCAGCAGCCCCAGCTCCAGCAATGGATCCAAGCATGATGGGCGGGATGATGTAAAAGTAACTTATAAAAAACACAAAAGAAGGGAAAGCATATCCCTTCTTTTTATGATAATCACTTCTAAATTGGATTGAGCTCTCCTAACTTATATGATAAAATAAGACTAGAAAAAGGAGAAGAACATGATCGATGTAGAAGAAATTCTGAGCAAGATGAACCCCAATCAGAAGATTAATTATGACCGTGTCATGCAGAAGATGGTACAAGTATGGGAGAAAAATGAGCAACGTCCCACTATTCTCATGCATGTTTGCTGTGCTCCTTGTAGTACCTACACCTTAGAATACCTGACAAAATACGCTGATGTGACTATCTATTTTGCCAATTCCAATATCCATCCCAAGGCAGAATACCACAAGCGGGCTTACGTCACCAAGAAATTTGTCAGTGATTTCAATGAGCGAACAGGCAATACAGTCCAGTACCTAGAAGCTCCCTATGAACCCAATGAATACCGGAAGTTAGTCAGAGGACTGGAAGAAGAACCTGAAGGTGGTGACCGTTGCAAGGTTTGTTTTGACTACCGTCTGGATAAAACAGCACAGGTAGCTATGGACTTGGGTTTTGACTACTTTGGTTCAGCCTTGACCATCAGTCCCCATAAGAATTCTCAAACCATCAACAGCATCGGAATTGATGTGCAAAAGATTTATACCACCCACTATCTTCCAAGTGATTTCAAGAAAAATCAAGGTTACAAACGTTCAGTGGAGATGTGCGAGGAGTATGATATCTATCGTCAATGCTATTGTGGATGCGTCTATGCAGCTCAAGCCCAGAACATTGATCTTGTTCAGGTTAAGAAGGATGCCACGGCTTTCCTGTTAGATAAGGATGTTGAAAAAGATTATTCCCATATCAAGTTTACTGTCACTAAATTAGATATATAGCAATTAACCCAGCTTCTAGGCTGGGTTTTTCAAATAAAAAACCAGGGCTCTCACCCCGGTTTGACAACTTTACCGATTCTTTAGTTCTATGTAGCGTTTGTACCAAATGTTGACATAGGCCTCTGAGAAAGGACCGCGCCCATTGTTGATCCAATCAACAAGGATTTTAACATGCTCTTTCAAAATATAGTCTAAATCATCAGAATACTTCATTTTGCGTTTATGGCGCTCATACTCTTCAACGTCCAAGAGACGCTTTTCACCATCAGTGAAGACCTTGACATCCAAATCATAATCAATGTATTTCAGGGCTTCCTCATCTAGATAGTAGGGGCTGGCCATATTGCAATAGTAGGAAATCCCATTATCACGAATCATGGCAATGATATTAAACCAATATTTTTTGTGAAAGTAAACAATAGCCGGTTCTCGAGTCACCCAACGACGACCGTCACTTTCGGTAACAAGTGTGTGGTCGTTGACGCCGATAATAGCGTTCTCTGTTGTTTTTAGTACCATGGTGTCCCGCCAAGTACGGTGGAGACTCCCATCATGCTTATAACTTTGAATTGTAATAAAGTCGCCTTCTTTTGGAAGTTTCATAACTAACCAACTTTCTACAATTTATAAGTTTATCGT